>CAIOJS010000382.1 GCA_903858655.1 uncultured bacterium
CACCCTTCGTAAGGTAGCAAGAGCAATCACTTCATTGGATGCAATATTGCCAAGATTTACATTGCTGCCAAATTGCTTGATAAACCATACTTGTTGCGTTTTGATGGGGGCTTCCCAAATGATATGATTTGGTTCGATATGAGCAGAAATTTCACTAATCATTGAAGTGTTTGCTTTTCCCGAGGCATCGTAAATTCCTACATTACCACTTTCACGGGCTTCGGCAATCACCTTCCAACTGCCTGCTTCTAGTTCAGCTTTCATCAATTTTACCCATTCAGCAGTTTCAATATGGATACTTGCATCTTTTGAGCCAACTTCAGAAATAACCAAGAAGTTTTTTGATAATTGATGGATATAATTGCATTTGTCATCCAAAGTCATGCTCATGGAACCATCCGATATTTCAAGAGTATCGAGTTTAAGTGTATCAAGAAGTTTAACATATTGGTCAAAAGCATTTCGAATAACAAAAGCTTCGAACAATGTGCCACCAAGATACACTTTAATGTTTGCGTCTTTATAGCATTCAATTTTTTGTGTGAGATTACCAGTAATAAATGATGTACCGAAACCAAGTTTTACGAAATCAATCAATTGACCGCAGGAAGATATGAGGTTTTCGGCCTCGGCAAGGCTTAGCCCTTTGTCCATAACCATAGTAATTCCCGACATTCTAGCTTTTTCAGGACGCTGAGGTAAAAAAGGAATAGTAAAATTCATTTTCGTTAAGAATTTTGTTTGTAAATTTCAATGATAGCAATGATGTTAGGATCGCCAAGAAGTTCGGGCATTACATCAAAGAATTCATTTTGCTTTGAGAAATCTACAGCAATCGCTGATTCAAATTTTTTCAATGCTTCTTTTATTTTACCGCTTTTATAAAGGTAAGCTGCATAACGATAAACAAGCATTATATTATTTTCTTGATACTCCATGCCAATTTGTATGGTTTGAATCGCCATTTCAAGGTCCTCCGCATCAGAATAAAGTTCAGACAAATCAAGCCAAATTTCGAGATTGGCAGGGTTCATTTCCGAAACTTTTTGATAGGAAATCAAGGCTTTATCTCTCAAGTTCATCTTTAATTGTATATCGCCAAGAATATACCAAAAATCTGGATTAATAGGTTCGATATCCACAGCTTTTTGAATGTACATCAATGACTTTGGCAAGTTTCCGAGTTCTTCATACACAGCACCCAAGCCCAACCAAGCTTCCGAGATAAATTCATCCATCTCAAGAGCATGATTATAATTCTCAATTGCCTGACACCAATTTGAAAGTTTTTCGTAGCATTCACCTATGTAATAATAAGACATGCCATCCGGCTCATCAATCAATACTAATTCATGAAACACTTCAATAGCATCATTGTATCTTTCAAGCTCCATCAATGAATTGGCTTTATTAAAATACGCCGAGGTAAACTTTTCATTGATGGCAATAACATAATCATTGGCTCCGATAGATTTTTCATAAAGCCCTAAATTGCCATAAGCAATAGCTAGGTTAAACCATGCAACATCCGAATACGGTGAGTTCTCAATATATTGAATGAAAAATTTGATAGATTCTTCCGTACGATTTAATATTTCGAAACAATATCCCAACTCATATAACAAGGTGTCGTTTTTAGCATCTTTTTCAATCGCTTTTTTTAGATACACTATAGCTTTGTTGTAATTGCCAATATTTTCATACTCAAAAGCTATATTAAGATATATTTCAGCAGGGTAATCCCAAGTATCAATCAATTTTTTATATTCATCAATTGATTTTGAATACATCTTTAGTTGACTATAAATCGATGCTTTTGTGTAAGTTATATCAGGTTCTTCATTCTCAGAACTTATGGTTCTTAAAATTCCAAGAGCTTTTTCTGTTTTGTTTTTGCTTGCATAAAGCATTGCCATGCGAAGCAATATCGTTTCAGAGTCGGGATGCAAATCAATAGCATATTTCAAAGCAATACTTGATTGTTTGAGATTGTTTTTTTCAAAATAAAAATCAATGATGTCTTCAAATTCATAGATATCAAAAAACACAGGTTTGTTAATAGAAAGCATGTTTTCGAAGCGATACACGAGGGTAGATACCTCTATATCTTCTAGTTCATTAAAATCATCAAAAAAGTCAGCCATCGCAAAAAATATTTATATGTGCAAAGATAAAAAAAATGTATTACATATCACAAAAAGTTTTAAACAATTTAATGTGTTGAAAAATTTCTTTAGTATAAATGAAGTTATTAATAGGTAGTTTTTGTCATTTGATTAACTTTGCAAAAAATCTGATTTAAATATATGACTTTAATAAAATCAATTTCGGGAATTAGAGGAACGATAGGTGGGAAGACAGGCGAAGGTCTTAATCCCTTTGATGTTGTGAAATATACTAGTGCTTTTGCCGCATTTATTTCCGGATCAACAAAAAATTGTAAAATTATTGTGGGACGTGATGCGCGCATATCAGGTGAAATGGTCAACAAACTGGTTTGCGGTACATTAATGTCAATGGGCATTGACGTTATTGATATTGGACTTTCTACAACACCAACTGTTGAAATTGCTCTTATAGATTTGAAGGCTCAAGGTGGAATTGTCATTACCGCAAGTCATAACCCAACTCATTGGAATGCCTTGAAATTGTTGAATGGAAAAGGTGAATTCTTAACCAATGCAGAAGCAAGTCAGATGTTGACAATTGCTGATAATGAAGAAACCAACTTTGTTGATGCTATTCATTTAGGAAATTATTCCCAAGTGGATATGATGATAGCCGCTCATGTGAGAAAAGTTACCGAATTGTCTTTGGTGGATGTGGATGCGATTCGAAAAGCAAAGTTGAATGTAACGATAGATTGTGTGAACTCAACTGGAGGTATTGCAATCCCTGCGTTGCTTAAGGCATTAGGTGTTGATAAAATAAATCTTTTGTATTGCGAACCCAATGGTAAATTTCCGCATAATCCGGAGCCTTTGCCCGAAAATATTGGTGAACTTTCCGAAAGTGTTGTAAAGAATAAGTCGCATGTAGGCTTTGTGGTTGATCCCGACGTGGATCGTTTGGCTATTGTTTGCGAAGATGGAGAGATGTTTGGCGAGGAATATACTTTGGTGGCAGTGGCAGATTATGTATTAAAAAATACACCCGGTAACACTGTTTCCAATCTTTCATCCACATCCGCTTTGCGTGATATTACTTTGAAATATGGTCAAGAATATTTTACTTCTGCTGTTGGCGAGGTGAACGTTGTGGAAGTTATGAAGCAAAAGAAAGCCGTTATAGGTGGGGAAGGCAATGGAGGTGTTATTTATCCCGAACTTCATTATGGTAGAGATGCATTGGTTGGAATTGCTTTGTTTTTGACGCATCTGGCAAAATCAAAATTATCGTGTTCGATGTTGCGGGCTAATTATCCAAATTATTTTATTTCGAAAAATAAAATTGAAGTGTCGGCAGATATTGATTTACTTCAGATTCTCGAAAAGATAAAAAAGAAATATAAGAAATATCCTGTCAATACGGTGGATGGCGTTAGAATAGACATTGATAATGGATGGATACATTTGAGGAAATCCAATACAGAACCCATCATCAGAATTTATGCGGAAAGCGATTCAATGGCAACTGCCAATAGTTTGGCGAAAAAGATGGTGTTGGATATTAAAGAATTGTTGAGTAATGATTCTGAAGATTAATCGCCAAGTATGATTTATTTTGATAATGCTGCCACAACACCATTAGATGTTGAAGTGATTGAAGCTATGCAGCTTGTGATGGGTACGCATTATGGCAATCCTTCTTCCATACATTCGTTTGGACGGAAAAGCCGTGTGCTGATTGAAGAGGCGCGTATTTGTATTGCCGATATTGTGAAAGCAAATCCATCAGAAATCTATTTTACATCCACTGCCACGGAAGCCATAAGTACAGCAATATTTGGTGCGGTTCGCGACTTGGGAGTTCGACGGATTATTACGAGTGCTATTGAACATCATGCGGTTTTGCATACATTGGATGCTGTTACGAAACTATTTCCAATAGAAGTTATGTATGCCAAAATGGATACTCATGCACAAATTGATTGTGAACATCTTGAGGAACTTCTGCATGAAAGCCAACCGGCACTTGTTATTTTGATGCATGCCAACAATGAAACGGGATCCATGAATCCTATTGAGAAGATTGCGAAGCTTTGCAAAAGATATGCGAGTTATTTCTTGACCGATACGGTGCAAACTTTGGGGAAATATCCAATAGATTTTGCGGAAATCATGCCTGATTTTGCCACTTGTTCTGCACATAAGTTTCATGGACCTAAAGGAAGTGGCTTTTTATATATTTCGGATAGCATAAGCATCAAAGCCTTAATAAATGGGGGAGGACAGGAGCGTGAAATGCGTTCGGGAACAGAAAATACGTATGGAATTGTAGGTATGGCAAAAGCCATGGAAGTTGCTTATCGCGATTTAGATAAAAACGCAGCCTATATCAGCAATCTTAAATCCTATTTTGTTCGAGAAATAAAAGCCGCTTTCCCTGAGCTTATCTTTAACGGCGGAAGTGATATTTCCGGTTTATATAATATAATAAATGTATCTGTTCCGAATGTTTATAAGAATGATATGCTTGTAGAAAATCTTGACATTAATGGTATAGCCGTTTCGGGAGGTTCAGCCTGTTCTTCAGGAACGGTAAGTGTTTCGCATGTGTTGAAGGCTTTGGGTTGCGACACGGAAATTCCTGCGGTTCGTTTTTCTTTGAGTAAATTTAATACGATTGCGGAAATGGACGAAGTGATGGGGGTTTTGAAAAAGATTTTACTTTAGAACAAGATCTTTTCGAACATCAAGTTATGATTGAATCTTCAATTTCTTACTCGTATCAAATCCAAAATTTCCAAACTGTTTTATACCTTATTATATATGGTAGCATCAAACGAAGTAATTTTATTGAAGAAAAATCCGAACTTTGCATTTTTTAAAAATCTAAAATTATGAATAAACCAATTCTTTCACTTGTAATAGTGATATTATTTTTTCTGTGTTCATGCGAGCAAAAGAGTAGTACGACGATTTCCGACACATCCAAAACAGAAATTCTTGATGCCGAGAAAGCATTTGCTGCCATGGCAAAAAAGGACGGTGTGGCTAAAGCATTTTCTTTTTATGCTGCTGAAGATGCTGCCATAAACTATAACGATAAGTTGATAAAAGGACGCAAAGATATTAGTGCGCACTATGAAAATAAGAAATATAAAGATGTACTACTCGAATGGACGCCGGAATTTGTGGATGCTGCGGCTTCAGGGGATTTGGGATATACTTATGGCAATTATACTTATACGGCAAAGGACTCCATTGGAAATATAATTTCGGCAAAAGGCATATTTCATACCGTTTGGAAAAAGCAAAAAGACGGTTCATGGAAATTCGTTTGGGATTGATTTTTTGATTGATTTCTGTTTGCTCCGTCAAAGTATAATTTCAAAACTTAATATTAATTTAGTACCGCCAAGGAAAATAATTCGTAATTTTGCATTATTAATTATATATTAAAAAATAAAATAAAACCATGAAAAAAATAGTGTTGATTACAGGGGCAGCCAAGGGAATTGGCTATGAAACAGCCCTTCAGTTAGGAAAAAAAGGTTACACCGTGATTGTTACTGCTCGTAGCCAAGAAAAAAGTGATGAAACCGCCGCTAAACTAAAAGCCATGAACATTGATGCTTATAGCTGTAAGTTGGAAGTGACGAGTGCAGATGATATTGCAAAGTTGTTTGATTTTGTTACAGAGAAATTTGGCAAATTGGACGTATTGGTAAATAATGCAGGAATTCAATTGGATAATTATGAATTTGTGCAAGGGAATTCTACGGAAACTGTTTCTCAGGATATTTTGAAAAAGACTTTTGATTCGAATTTTTTCGGTCCCATTGCTTTAACACAAAAAATGTTACCATTGATTCGAAAATCAAATGCAGGACATATTGTGAATGTTTCGAGTGTTTTAGGCTCTTTGGCTTTGCATAGCAATGCTAATTCGCCGATTTATAATACAAAAATGTTGGCTTATAATTCATCAAAAACTGCATTGAATCAGTTTACTTTGCATTTGGCAGCCGCTGTGAAAGATTCGAACATAAAGGTGAATTCAGCACATCCGGGTTGGGTTAAAACAGATTTAGGTGGTGAACATGCTCCTCTGACGGTGGAACAAGGGGCTAAAACTATAGTGGATTTGTGTCAAGCAGACGAAAACGGAACTACTGGAGGCTTCATACATTTGGGTGAAGCTTTGCCTTGGTAGTTTTTTGGGGATTAGTTGATTGAGAATGATTAGTTGATTGGGTTAATTAAGTTAATTTGGTTAAATAGTTAACTAAGTTCGAGGAGTTGATTAAGTAAATTGGATAAATTATTTTTCTGATAAGAAATATCTCTTCTAAGAAAAAAGGCTTGAATGTAACGGTTCAAGCCTTTTCTTTTTTTAAGTTTATAAACTACTTAGAAAAATAGACCATTAAGTTTCAATAAGTTTATTTGCCTATTTGAAACAGTAAGAGCACTAATATAAAAATTTCTGATTTCTAAATTTGGACATAAAATCAAAATTCAAAAATCTTAAATCATAAATTTTCTTTATTCAGCTGCATTAATGATAAAATTGATATCACCACGGGTATCAAGGTTTTCATTTTTCACCATAACATATTTTAAATCTGTGTTACCTATCACCGTAGGGGAGATGTTGGAAACGGTATGCCCCGAAGGAAGAATGTACCAAGTGGTTGGCTCGGTTTTTTGATTTCGTGTAAGTGCTATTTTCAAATCAACCAAACCTTTGTTGGTAATTGTGATGGTTTCGCCATCTTTAAATAGATGAATACATACTTTGCGACGCGATGCTTTTGGAACTAATAAAGTATAACTTTTTTGATTTGCAGCTTTGTAAATAAGACGCATAGGAAAAAATGCCAAAATTTGATCAGGGTCATCAACATAAATGGTTATTAAGGTGCCCACAACCTTGATACTTC
>CAIOJS010000383.1 GCA_903858655.1 uncultured bacterium
AAATGAATAGGCGAGCGATATTCCGGCATCTTGTCAGTTTGCGCCACCGCCGATGCGATGCAAAGGGCCAGCGTTGCGAAACTGATCATCAAACGTGTGGTCGTTGTCTTCATGGTGTTTCTTTCCTGTTCTTGAAGTAGCCGATGTATGTGGCCCGGTACTGCTAAGAATTTGCTATTGAGTTGAAGGCCGTTGCAAGAGCCGGTGGCCGGACCGGAGGGCGGGGAAATGGGGTTGATTATTTCGCCTGACTTATTCCTGATAACTAAAGGAGCGGCCAGTATCAGAGGCGCCATAAATTTCCAGATTTGAAATAACAGGACAACTTTTAGAATCGGTAATTGTGAAACGTACCTTGGTTGCCTTCACCCCAGGAAACCGGAGAATACGTTTATAACCAATGGTCGTTGCTTTTGCCACCTCCTTCCATGTTCCATCTATCATAGCTTCAACCGTGAAGGCCTTTACTCGCTGACCCAGGCGGATATACTCCTGAACGAGAAAACGATTGAATATGGTTGGCTGCCTGAAGTCTATTGTGAGCGACGCTCGTGTCACGCCATCGTCGGTCGCCCAGTAGGTATCCTTATTTCCGTCTATCGTTTTTTCCGGAGCAAATTCCTTCGAATTCCCGCGTACGTTCGAAGCAGTGATATTCTCTTTTTCAGCTAGGTTAACAGCAAACGCTTCCTTTACAGCAGCGGCAAAATCCTTCGATGCTTTAACGTCATTTTCATGGATCAGGCCTCTTGTGTCGATCGGAAAGTTGAGAAGTAAAGTACCGTTTCGTCCAATTGAGTTGTAATAGGTATTCATCAACTGAGGCAACGTTTTCACCCTGTTATCTTCCGTGGTATGATAGAACCATCCGGGCCGTATGGAAGTATTCACTTCGCCAGGCACCCATGAATCCCCATTTTCCACCCCGTAACGTAACATGTCTTCAGGCACATCGCCGGCAGCATTCAGCAAGCTCCAGTTTGTTTCACCCACATAGCCCTCTTCGGTTCCAACCCAGCGCAGATCGCCTCTGTCGCCTCCGTCGTTCCATATCATGATATCAGGTTGAAGCTTTCGGATCAGCTTGTATGTATTCTGCCAGTCATAATAGGTTTTACGATCAATTCCGCGGGTCTCCCTTGCGCCACCATAATATCCTGAACCACCATTGGCACCGTCGAACCATACTTCGTAAATCGGTCCATAGTTGGTAAGGAGTTCTGTGAGCTGATGCCGGAAGTAGGTAATATATTCCGGCTTTCCATAATCTGCAGAGTTTCTGTCCCATGGCGACAGATATATACCTAATTTCAGGCCGTATTCTTTACATGCATCAGCCAGTTCGCGAACGACATCCCCCTTGCCATCCTTCCAGGGTGAGGTTTTAACCGAAAACTCTGTGTATTTTGACGGCCACAGGCAGAAACCACAGTGGTGCTTGACAACCATATTGATCCCTTTCATACCAGCCTCCTTGCATACACGTGCCCACTGGCGGCAATCGAGATTTTTTGGATTAAACAGCTTTACATCTTCGTCTCCTCCACCCCACTCCTGATCGGTGAAGGTGTTTAAAGAGAAATGGAGAAAAGAATAATATTCCATTTCCTGCCATTTCAACTGATTCTCATTTGGAACCGGCCCAAAGGGTTTGGGCACCTGTGTCTGGGCTTTAGATGTGCCAGCCAAAATAGCCGCATAGGCCGACTTCATCTTCCAG
>CAIOJS010000384.1 GCA_903858655.1 uncultured bacterium
CAAACTTGGTATATACAATCCTTTGAAGGTTCAATGTTAAAACTTTAGTGTCGTTGTCGGGAATGAGGTCGTAAAGGAAAAAAGCAAAATCTGATTTATTTTTATCAAATTATGGTAATGAGGTTAATGTATTAAAGAAACTTGATTGTAATGCAACTACTTGTTTCTTATTCCATTGCTTCAAAATAGAACCTTTTGCAATTATTTGCGGGACAAGTCGTTTTCTTGATGATGACAAATAGTCTGGTTTAGGGTATTTTAAAGCTTTTGTCCAGCTAAATAAAGGAGTTGGTTCTTCTAAATAAGCAGTAAACGGACCTGTCAAATTCCCTGAAATATAGACAGATTGAACTTCGAGTGACCCAAAGTCTAAAACACGGCCTTTATTGTCGTACGAAACTAAAACATAATCAATATTGCCTGCTGATTTTCCGTGTTTATCCTTTAGTTTGACTTCGCCAACATGTGTCCACGCAGTTTTACTTTCAAAGATAAAGCTTGCAGCATCACTTATAATAGTCCAATCTTCTCTGAATCTTATAGGACAAATGATCACCTGTTTATCTTTGTGATTTAAGCTGCAAACTCCTAAAGGAAACTCAACACTATTTTTTGTACAATTAGATACAATATTATTATATGGGCATAATTTATTGGTTCGATAACGTTTCGACCTTTCAGTCTCATTATCAATAGGGAAGCCGAAAATTTCCCCTAACGGTTGCAAATCTTTTTTGTCTAAACTCATTTGTCAAAATTAGCAAATAATATCCGTTTTTGAAGACTGTCTGCAAAGATTTGTGATTGTCATTCATAGTTATCGTGCGGCCAACAGCAATTGCTGCCAGTCTGGTCACGCAGGGGAATTTCACAGCTACTACGACGCCATCGCTGCATGCCGGCTCCTCACTAAAACATTCCACCGGACTGTTTCTTAACGTTCAACCCCGCCACCGCTTTCTCATGGCATCCCTCCAACTCTGCTTCCTTGTTCAGTTGATAGAACGATAGCGACTCCCCTTGTTCCGTATAAATGCCTGTTTTGCCTTCCTGCCAACTTTATCCCGGATGTCGTGTAACCGGAAATCGGGTCACATAGCCCTCGCTTTTCCATTATCGTTCACTACAAATGGAGTTTATTCACAATAATATTTATTTTTTTCCGGTGTTCATGATTTCGCTTCGCTCAGTTCCGCCCGATGCAGCATAAGGTGGTTTGTAAACTACTCCTGACAGTCGTTTGCGGAAGTCTGTTTCTCATCTCCCGTTGGTAAGACCGGCCAGTCGGTTCGCCTGACCTCCGCACGCTTACACAATTTTCAATGAGCCTTCCATCTTTTATACAGCTCTCGTTCCTTGTCAGGGGAAGAGTTCACGGCACACCACGCCGCGCCAGCAGCCGCAACAAAGGTAAACCTTTGCAAAGCCTCACCAATGCTGGTTTTGTTGCGGGTGCAAGCTTGTTAGGCCTCGTGATTGCTATTGTTTTCCTTATTATCTACACTTTCAATTTCAATAGGGTTTCCATATGTATTGATCTTTCCCAACTTTGAATAAGCTTTCCAATTCTTGATTAATTTCTTAAATTCAACTTCTGAAATGATTTCCATTCCTTTAAGGGTATAATACATACTTGTAATTGAAACCCCTGTAAATCTTGATCGTTCTCTTTTTTTACATTTCGGGCACCACATCATTGGTGGTACCATATTTCCATCCTTTCTTATTTGATTCAATTTATTATCCAATTCCGATACGATAATGAAGTGTTCAGAAATAGAAAGGTTATCTTTCCATCTTTCCTTTAGAATCTCCTTTAATTCTTTAAACCATATTGTATGACCTTGTCCTATTGGCATTTTAAAAAGGTAAATCTATATCGTCATTATTTTCGGATTCAGATAACTTTTGTTCATTTTCCAGTTCTCTCATCTCTTCATGTGTAAGTCCGAAAGGAAAACCATTAGATGTGAACCCGGCGATAAATGCAAAATTCTCATCACTTTGAAACAATAAATAGGGTCTGCTGATTTAGTCTGATGGTTATTTTAGTTGGTTTTAAATTCCAAATTATCAAGAAAATTCAAGGCTAGAATATTTCTTAGATTTCTCTTAAGGGATTCCACAAGGCAACTTGCTGAATAAGTAAGCATGGATAAAATTTGGCAACAGGTACTCACCCCGATTATTTTAATCAGGTTGAGTACTAAGATTATAGTGGCTATCCATGATTCGCTCGTTTCTGAAAGCCTTGCTTTGACCCGGTTCAAACCGTATGCTGTCTTAGCTTGTCCAAACGTACCCTCGATCGGATTTCTTTCGCCCGGTCTTACGTGTTCCACATCCACTGCCTTTGGCCTTCCAAGGGGCTTAGCCCGGAGCTTTATCCCGTGTTTTTTGAGAGAAGCCCTGTTTTTGCGGTTACAATAAATTTTGTCAGCCAGAACTTCTTCAGGATAGCATCCGAACCGCTGTTTATACTTTTCAACAGTTGCCATAAGCCGTGTACCCTCATTGAATGCATCCCAGGAAAAATCATCCAGAAAGGCAAAACCATTCATGATGGACACATTTATTTTTGCTCCAAATTCAACATGGGCATTTGTTTTACCACGTACAATTGGTCGAACATGCGGCTGATGGATGCTCACAATGCGATCTTCAACAGAATGGCTGCCTTCGGTAAACATCTTTTGCTGCTGATCGTATAGTGTATTGATCACAAGAAGATATTTGTGATACTTTTTGTTGAGCGGGAAAGATGGATGTTGATCCAACAATAAGTTGATGTTTTTCAGATTTCTTCTCAAATATCCCAGTTGCTTTTTTACGGCATTGTGTATTTCTCTTTTCGACTTAACCTTTTTCTGAGCTGTTTTAAGATAGTTTTTGCGAGCTAACTTCCGGTACGTTCTCGGTTTCTTGTTATGAAAATCGGGAGAATACAATATATCAATGATCTCTTCTGACTTTTCCCTGGCATCGTTAAGCAAATTCAAATCGGTAGGATATGCGATATCCTGAGGACAGGCAGTTGCATCAGTTATCAGTTTGCCGTGATTTTCAACAGGACTCTCCGTACCTGGAATTTCTACTATTGTTGAATCATCAATAGGTGAATCACTCTCAGGCGGGTCACTCAAATCGCTTTTATTTTCTGATATTTTGGCAGAATTGCTTGTTCCCAAACCCAGTACTTTTTCGTTGATGCCATTAATTTGATCTATGCCTAACCGCTTTCTGAAATCAACAAATAACGATGGATCAAAAGGTGCTTCCGTGCTGAAACTGGTATAACCAATGAAGTACTGCATATACATGTTCTCCTGTATTTGCAGTACAGTTTCACGGTCGCTCATATTACAAATGTGCTTGAGAATCATTGACCCGATTGCAACCCGCGGGTTGATTGCGTCTGCACCAGTCTCACTATTGTTCAATTGGTATAGATAGGTGTCGACCAAAATATCCCATGGAATTTTATGCGCGAGTCTCACCCACCGGTTATTTGGATCCAAAGTTTGTGAATAAGGACTCTCAAAACCGGCCATGGTTAATTGGCTCGGACTGATATATGCATTTTTTGATGCACGGTATTTCTTCGCTTTTGGCATGTTTCTATGCAGTAAAGGACTAGCAAATATGGCGATAAAAATTGAACCTTAGACATTTAACACAAAATCAGCAGACCCTAATTATTTTTATTCAAAAAATCGCGCTAATCAATATCCATCTGATTATCCTGATGAAAAGATATATACCGATTATTTAGACAATATAAAATTTGGCTGCACTCTCAAACAAACTCCTGTTTCAGTTTTGGAAGTTGGTTGTGGAAC
>CAIOJS010000385.1 GCA_903858655.1 uncultured bacterium
AACCACCGCCAGCAGCATGATTAAAATTATTTTATTATACTTCATAACTATTAGAATTATATTTTTTAAGAAAATCGTTGTTCGAAAATGTTGGACATTCCTTGCACTTATGCCTTTTACTCGTTTTGCACGAGACAAAAGTGTGGCATAAAACCATAGAAATTATACAGAAAAATAAAACCCGTTTCCGACTCATATTTGATTTTTCTGCAAAATTATAAAAAAACTTGAAGATTTTTACCTTTTTGCTTTCAAATAATGTTTAAATTCGCAAAAAAAATCTTTAGCGCTTTGAAAAAAATTTTATTTAGCATCGGACAATACGCAGATTTAATGCTCAAAGTTTTTAAAAAACATGAGAAGACTCCTGTGTTTCGAAGGCAAATAGCTGACGAAATCAACAACTTAGGCATTGACTCTTTGGGCATCGTAGCCATCATTTCTGTTTTTATGGGAGCAGTTGTGGCGATACAAACTGCACACAACATCACCAGTGCATGGATACCTGCCTACACGGTGGGGTTCACCACACGCGAATCTATTATTTTAGAATTTTCGCCTACCATCATTTGTTTGATTTTAGCGGGCAAAGTGGGCTCGCGTATCGCCTCCGAAATTGGGACTATGCGTGTGACCGAGCAAATAGATGCTTTGGAAATTATGGGCGTGAATTCTGCCAATTATTTGATTTTGCCGAAGATTGTAGCTGCGGTTATTATATTTCCCGTATTGGTTGCTATTAGTATGTTTTTGGGTATTTTTGGCGGTTGGTTGGCGGCTACGCTGATGCATGTGGTAAGCACCACAGCCTATTATCAAGGCATCACACTCGATTTTATTCCTTACGAAGTTTTTTATTCGATGGTGAAGACGATAGTTTTTTCGTTTATCATCACTTCCATTTCGGGATATTACGGATATTATACCAATGGCGGTGCTTTGGAAGTGGGACGTGCCAGCACAAAAGCTGTAGTGATGAGCAGCATTTTGCTCATATTTTTTAATCTTATTATTACTCAATTGATGTTAGGATGATAGAAACACGACACATATCGAAAGGTTTTGGAGACCATAGGATTATAAGCGATATCAATCTTATTTTTGAGCGCGGAAAAACCAATTTGATTATAGGACCCAGCGGTTCGGGTAAGACCGTTTTGATGAAATGTATAGTTGGTTTGTTGGATGTGGACGAAGGTCAGATATTTTTCGACGACCGTTTGTTCACCGAAATGAATTTCTATGAAAAGAAATCTATCCGTCAGGAAATCGGAATGATGTTTCAAGGGGCGGCTTTGTTCGACTCGATGACCGTGGAACAAAACGTAATGTTCCCGTTGACCATGTTTACCAATCAATCGATGGAAGAAAAACGCGAACGCGTAAATTTTTGTTTGAAACGCGTTGCCCTCGAAAACGTGAATGCATTGTTTCCTGCCGAATTGAGCGGAGGTATGAAAAAGCGTGTTGCGATTGCTCGCGCCATATCAATGAATCCGCATTATTTGTTTTGCGACGAACCTAATTCGGGATTGGACCCAAAAACATCCATCCTGATTGACAACCTGATTAGCGAAATCACAAAAGAATATGGGATGACCACCATCATCAACACCCACGACATGAATTCGGTGATTGAAATTGGGGATAAAATTGCCTTTATATACAAAGGTAAACTTTGGTGGGAAGGCGACAACAACGAAATTCTGGATACCGACAACGAAGAACTTAACAACTTTGTTTACGCCACTGAACTTACGCGCCGTTTAAAAAAACAAAAATGAACGCTCTCGATATAATCATCCTGGTTCCGGTAATTATTTTCGTTTTCAAAGGCTTCCGCAAAGGTCTTATCGTCGAACTTGCCTCCTTGGCAGCTTTGTTTTTGGGTATTTATCTGGGGATTTATTTCTCCGATTTTGTGGCGGGCTTGCTTATCAAACATCTTGGATTTAGCGCAAATTATACTTCGGCAGTGGCTTTTACGATGATATTTGTTGCCGTGATTATCGTCATGCGATTGATTGCGAAAACCATCGAAAAAGCACTTGACTTAACGGCTTTAGGTTTTTTTAATAAGATACTGGGTGCTGTGTTTGGTTTGTTGAAAGTATTGTTTTTGGCTAGCCTTATCTTATATGTAATCGTGAAATTCGATCCCTACGAAAAAATACTCACACGCACCACTAAAGACAATTCGCGGCTGTATAAACCTGTAAGCATTATTGCGCCCGCAGCGATTCCTCACATCAAAGCAGAGTATGAAAAGATACAGCAAAAGGACACAATTATAATGAAAAAGCCCACAAAATAAATTGTCAGTGTTCAGCCTTCGTCGCTTTCGGAAAGCTTTTTCTTTTTTCTTTTTTTGATGCTGAGAACAATCACAATTAGTAGATGCGCCGTAAAAATGCATATCAACAAATACATGTAATTCGCATACCAATTCTTTTTATATTCTGTGAGTTTGTTCAACTCGAACATCACGAAACAAAACAATATGCTTATGATAGCATGTTTTTCAAGTGCTGCGAGGTTTGAGATTTTATGTAGAAATTTTGTCAGCCTTTTCATCTCTTATTTTTTGTAGTTTCCGGCAATCCCTTTTTTGCATTTTCATAGTCGGGGCACTGTAACAAATCCCAATACTTTCGGTAGGGCTCCATGTGTCCAAAATTTTCATAATACGCCTCCTTCGTCATCGAATCATAATGCAAGCAGCCATATTTATATTGTATGGTGTTGAAAACATTTAAGAAAGTCAACATCAACACCAGCAAAACAACGGGATATTTAATCCATAGTTTTTGTTTCCATATATAAGCTAAAAACACAGCCAAACCAATTGCCATAACGCCATAAATATCTATCAAGGAGCGTTGCCCAAAACTTCCCCCATACCACCAGCACCACCACGCAAACGCTATCCATAAATCTATTAAAATAAAAATAATGGCGGCAGTAAAGAAAGGTTTTAATCGTTTGTACGATAACAGTAAGCCCACCAAGGCAAACATCATGATGGGGGTATAGACAAACCACCCTTTGCGGAAGCTAAACAAACCATTGATAAATTGTGGGCGACTGAAGTAAAAGTGTTCGTCGAGGTAGGAATAATAAAACCATCCGCCTGTCACGACTTTCCAATAGATAAATTGTGGCACACACAAGGCGACAATACACACAATCATGATTAATATCTTTGAATAGTTCTTTAAAAAGAATCGAAACCGAAGTGCAATATCTTTAAATGAAGTGATGCCATAAAGCACAAAAATCAAGCCCATGATAATGTTGTTGGGGCGTATGATGGTTATCAAGCCCAACACCAAGCCCAATAGCAATGAATTTTTAATAGATTGTCGCTCATACCACATAATGGTGTAATAGATAAACACACATAACAAACTGAAAGAATAAACATGCGACATGGCTCCTGCAATGGTGGCATAATAAAACAGATTGGTCCCGAAAACCGTTAGCATGATGACCAAAGCAACAATAAAGGTGTCAAAAAATTTCTCAAGAGCTTTTCTCAAAAAATTTAATCCTATAATAAAATAAAATAGTGCACTGAACAAAAGCGCTACCTGATAGGGCAAGGAATAACCTCCCGTGTCGTAGCCAAACCAATAGGCATACCAATGCGCTCCATAGAAAAAAGGCAGATACATAAACGACATGCCCATAGTAACTTTTATCACCAATCCCCATTGGGCGCCATCGAAGGAACAAACTCAAATTTATGAGAGCCTTGATAGTTTTCGGTGAATTTCAACGATACATCGTGATAGATAAAGGTGGCAGGCAAATAGCTGTAATATTGAACCACATCGCTGTCAATGACCCCTCTTGTACCATTTAAGCTGTAATAATTCTTTATCATATAAAGAACCGAAACCATAACAAACAGTATGGCAAGTTTGGATAGTGTGATTTTTTTTATCATTTTTGTTTGCAATAGATTGCCTTATTTGCTTTTTCTTATTTGAGCTGTATACTACTCATTCGAGGTTTCAAAATTACAATTTATTATTAAAGTGGCGTAAAAGTTTTTTTTTATTTTTACTTTTGCAAAAAAATTTAAACTACAAAATTATGAAAAAAATCTTATTCTTAGTCGCAATGAGCGTAATGCTTGGTGCTTGTGTTCCTTCAGAAGACAATAAAATAAAAGTGGATGAAACGCCGGGCGTTTTCAAATTTTCCGATTTGAATCGTTATATGAATTTTCATACCATCATGACCGATCAAAAAATCAGTCAGAAAATTATGAGCAAGGTGGATACCGTTAACCAATACAGCTTTGGACTTGCATCTGACATCAGGCAATTACGTCATGGCAAAGTCAGTAGTGTGCTGGTTAAAACCAAATATTATTTTCCGAAACTCGGCGATGCTTCAGTGGTGTGCACCGTTACGAAAAACGACAAAGTGTTGTATTGGGAAGCCATGCAACTCAACAGCAAAGTCGCTTTGAAAAAATGGTCAGAAATTGAAAAGATTTTTGATTTCAAAAAAACCTATACAGGCGACGAAAAGCTTTCGGTTTATGTGTGGTCGCCCAAGGGAAATACCATGTATTTAGAGGAGTTAGCAGTGACGCCTACCGAATAAATTTAGGAAACATTTTCGTTGTTTAGAGGAATTTTAGGCTCGATTTGTTATCGGTGTGTTTCCAAAATACTTCGCACCCTAAAGTTACAAGCAAAAAAAAAGACTCGCACAGAAGTGCAAGCCTTTTTTTCATTATTCATCTATAAGTATAAACCCGGTGCAAAAGTAATACAAAAAAACGTAATAGCAAGTTTTTTTTAAAATATTTTTTCTCTCTACGAAAAAATTGTTCAAAAACGATACGATTTCCCGCGCTACGACTAGGATTAAAACATTTCAAATTACGATATAATTTTTCAACCGTATGCCGATTTTTTTCTAAACCGTATGTATAATAACTTCTAAACTGCCATTCTCCGTCAAGTCCACGTTTTTAACCAACATAAATTTATTGCTGATGTTGCCCAACAATGCAAAATTGATGGTGATAGTGGTTCCTGCCGGAAGGATATACCATGTTACGGGTAAAGTTTTTGACGAAGATGACAAGGCAATTTGCAAGGCAACCAAGCCTTTGTTCGACAGGGTGACGGTTTCGCCAACTTTAAACAAATGAATGCAAATCTTGCGGAAGGTGTGAGCAGGCACAAGCAAACCATATCTCTTTTCGTGCTCTGCTTTATAAATCAATGTCATCGGGAAAAATGCCAATGCCAATAGAGGATTGTCAATATAAACCATAATCAACTGACAATACACATACCATAAGCCTTTGGCACAATCTTTTTGGGCATTGCTTACTTCAACAATATTAATCCCCACGGTAGTTTTATCAACGGTTTGCTTACCGGTTTGAGCATTAAAATCCGCATGATAAGCTATTACCTGAGCTTTTAAAGCTGCCAAAGCAAGATCAGTGCCAATAGTTTGGGCAAGAGTTTCCATGCGCAAGGCTTTTGCTTCACGACTCCCCGTTGTGAAACTGGTTCTGCCGCCCATCATCAATAGATCATATTTTTCAGAACCTATTTTATGAACCGCTATGATTTGTGATACCCAATCATTCAATTCTATTCCAAAATCTTTGATGGTTTTTTTAATTGTTTTTGTGTCTTCAATGCGGGTATTTACATTGGTTTCTTTCTTAGCAGCATCTGCCACCAATGCTTCATGTTTGGGAGTATAATACGCTTTGAGCGCTATCACTTTTGGGTCTGTACCAGTGTATCCATTCAATGCATCCATCACATATTTTGAGATGGTTAGTGCAATTACGATACCTAATTCCATTATCCATTGAAATGGGTTTTTTTCTAAATTTGAACCTTTTTTAGTTGGCATATTTTTATTTTTTTTGAT
>CAIOJS010000386.1 GCA_903858655.1 uncultured bacterium
AGAACTGCCGATGATATATCGTGTGGGCAGTTTGCCTTTGTCAAGGATTTTGCTGAAACCAAAACACGAATGAACTTGGGCAAGCTCAAAGAACCGACGAAGCCCTTGAAAAGGAATATAGAATTTTAACAACTAACCCCAAAAGGAGAAAGTAAAATGGTAAAAATTATTGAGGATATGATCAGTGTGCTGGAAACGGCGAAAGAAGATGCAATCAAACTAACCGAGAAGGGCAACAAGTCTGCGGGATCGCGTATTCGGATGTCAATGCAAGGCATAAGGCCAAGGCTCAGCAAATTCGTGTTGCCATTTCGGCCATGAAAACAAAATAAGCGCTCTAATCCTGGATACTGTAACAACTATGGCAGCAAGTAATCGCACATCAACTGCCGGTATTGTGGCAAACAGTGAAGCCAGTAAAAGCGTAATGCCGGGGCAATAGTAAAAACGGGCCACAGCTATTGTCTCGGCACTTAAAAACAAAGGACTTATCATGGCCGAAAGCTTAGGTCAAATACCGTTCGGAAAACACAAAGGCATGGACATAGAAGATATTCCCAATGATTATCTTAAATGGATATCTGGTGAGTATTCATTTCGGATTAAACATCCCGAACTGTATAAAGCCATTCAGAAGGAACTTAAATTTAGAGGAATGTTTCCAGATAGCTAAACACATAAATATTCTTTTGATTTCTACCAAAAGACGGTATAATTATTCAAGGAGAACCTCAACATGTTTAAGAGTCTCGGCATTCAAAACTTTCAGGGCCATCAAAACACCTTCGTGGAGTTTTCACGAGGTTTGAATGTAATTGCCGGTTCCAGTGATTCCGGGAAGTCCGCCATTCTTCGATCCATCTTGTGGGTAATCAAAAACCGGCCTCTTGGCGATGCTGTCAAGAATTGGAAAAGCGGCAAGAAGGATTCTGTTGTTGTAGAACTGGTAATGGAAAATCCTGCTAATGGTCAAGAAGAATCAATCATAAAAGAGAAAACACCCAAAACAGTTTTTTACACCTTGTCAAACCAGCCTGAGCCTCTATCTGTAATAGGAAGGGATGTCCCCAAAGAAGTAATTGACATGGTAAATTTCTCTGAACTCAATTTTAGAGGCCAACACGAGCCATATTTGTTAGCTATAACTCCCGGCGCTCTGGCCAAAATGATAAACGATTTAGTTGGCCTGTCTGTTATTGATGTTTCTTTCAAGAACCTCAACAGCCAATCAACACGATTAAAATCATCCTGCGAATCCATTGTTAAAACCATCGAAGAAAAAGATCAGGGCATACAGGCATTATACTATTTGCCTGCCATGGAATCAGATATCAAGAACATCGAAACACTTCAATCAAAACTCACAATCAACACCCAAAAGCAATCTGAATTGTCAAAGATTATTGCGGATGTTATCGCTATACAAGAAGAAGCACTCCACAATAATACCATTTTGGTGCTCGGAGGCAAGGCCAACGATATACAGTCGTTGGTAACAACCTATCAATCCCAAACCCAAAAAATAGATACCCTTAGGCAGAATATAGAAGGCATAATATCTACCCAAACCCTTGCCAAGGAAAACAATAAACTATTACAAATGAGGATCCCTGCGAAGGAAATTAGTGACTTAATGGGTGAAGCCCAAACAGGTGCTAAAGCTTTGGTGGATCTAAAATCTTTGGTTGGTTCAATTGAATCAATAT
>CAIOJS010000387.1 GCA_903858655.1 uncultured bacterium
AAAAACAAAGAACCATTTTTTAGTTTGCGGAAGCAAAGGTACATTGCGTAGTAGCAATAACAATGAGATTTCCCGAGAACGCGGAAAGAATTTTACTAAAATTTTCTATATGCTTGATTTGTAAGCTTCAAACTTTTCGTTAAAATAATCAACTTTTCTCTCAGCAACGATAATTTTTTCCGGAGTGTAGTATAAATCTAATTGTAAATTTCTGATTTCATACGGTGAGACATCTTTCACGCAGCTTAAATTCACCGCATAGGTGCGATGGATGTACGCAAAAAACACCTCGGGGAGTAGTGGGAGGAGACCTTTCAATGACGTTACTTTGGTCAACACACGTCCATCTTTCACGTGAAGAGACATCGCATAATCGTTCATCTTTATAAATATAATGTCGTAAGGATTCACCACACTATCTTTGTTTCCGGGAAATACTAAATTCCCGTCGGCATTCTTTGTTACTTTTCGTTTCATAGCACATATTATTACTTGTTAATATGTTTAACGAATTGTGAATATGAAAATATAGTGGGTTAGAAAAATAATTATTGATTTTAGTGATTCGTAATGGAATAATGATTAATTTTGTCATTGTATTTTAAAAAGAAAAACTATTAATAATATCCTTATGACTTATTTACTCACATTGAAAGACAATAAAAAGAAGTTATTCTTTCTTCAATTGATGAAGCAACTTGATTTTATCGAAGATATTAAAGAGATAAACCTTACTGCCAATCAACTGAAGTTCATAAATGATTTTGAAGAATCAACAACATATATGAAACAGTCAGAGCAAGGGAAAAAGGAATTTAAAACAGCGCAACAGTTGATTGATGAGCTATAATATCATAGCCTTACCTCCTTTTGAAAAGGAACTTAAACGATTGTCAAAGAAGCTTCCTTCCTTAAAAAGTGATTTTATTACCTTCATTGACGGATTGTCAAAAAGTCCGACTCAGGGCATACCTCTTGGAAATGATTGTTATAAAATTAGATTTGCTATCACTTCCAAACAAAAAGGTAAAAGAGGTGGTGCGCGTGTAATTACTTGTCTGAAAATCGTTCATTCCAAAATATATCTAATGGCAATTTATGACAAAAGCGAACGAGATAGCATTTCTGAAAAAGAACTCGATGGCTTATTAAAGTTAATTGCCGAAAGCATTTAAAACCTGCTTGGCGAAGTCACCAATTTTTCTCCCTGGTACATAAAATAATTTTAAACTTATCCCTTACCAACCAATGAACATCCATTTTATAGCCATAGGAGGTGCCGTGATGCACAATATGGCAATCGCCATGCATAACAGCGGACAACGCGTTACAGGTTCCGACGACGAAATCTTCGAACCTGCCAAAAGTCGCTTGGCTGCCTGCGACATTTTGCCTCAAGACATCGGTTGGCATCCCGAAAAAATCACCAACAAAACCGATGCCGTCATCCTCGGCATGCATGCCCGCGAAGACAATCCCGAACTGCTGCAAGCGGAACGTTTGGGCATCCGAATCTATTCCTTTCCCGAATATATCTACGAGCAATCGAAAAACAAAACCCGTGTGGTGATTGGCGGCAGCCATGGAAAAACCACCATCACGGCGATGGTGATGCATGTGTTGCATAACCTCGGTCGCGACTTCGATTATATGGTGGGTGCTCAGCTCGAAGGCTTCCAAACCATGTTTCGCCTGTCCGATGCGCCCGTCATCATATTGGAAGGCGATGAATACCTCACTTCGCCCATAGACAGACGTCCCAAATTCCATCTCTATAAACCTCATATCGCCCTCATCAGTGGCATCGCGTGGGACCACATCAACGTGTTTCCAACCTTCGACATCTATGTGGACCAATTTCGCATCTTCATGAACCTCATCGAACCCGATGGAACGCTCATCTATTGCCAAAGCGATGAGCAGGTGAACGCCCTGTGTGTGGAAGCGCGCAGCGACATACAGTTGAAGCCCTATTCCGTGCCGAAATATGCCATAAACAATGGCGTCACCACGGTTGTTTTTGATGATATTGCCACCGAAATCATGGTATTTGGCAAACACAATCTGATGAATCTGAACGGTGCTCGCCTGATATGCGAAAGCCTCCACATCCCTACAGATGTTTTCATGAAATCCATCGCCACCTTCAAAGGAGCCGCCAAACGCCTCGAACTCATCAGCAAAAATGATAGCGCTGCGCTCTATAAAGATTTTGCCCATTCGCCTTCCAAACTGAAGGCAACCATCCAAGCTGCCAAAGAGCAATATCCCGACCGCATGTTGGTGGCGTGTATGGAACTCCACACCTATAGCAGCCTGAACAGCGATTTTCTGCAACAATATAAAGATGCCATGCAGCAGGCGGATATCGCGGTGGTCTATTACAGCTCTCATGCCTTGGAACTAAAAAAGATGCCGCCTTTGGACCATCGTGTACTGATGGAATCCTTTGGCAGGAAGGATTTGTTGGTGTTCACCCATCAAACGGAATTGCTGCGCTTTTTGAATGCCAATGCTTGGGAACAAAAAAACCTCCTGATGATGAGCTCAGGAGGTTTCGATAATCTTGATTTCTACGCTTTGGCGAAAGCCTTGCAGATAGGCTAATACATCAATTGCTTTTTGGAATTTGTTCGCCAACCTGCATCATATTTGCTGTCCACGAAATAAATAATCAAATCAGCATCATACTTGCTGTCCACAAAGAATATCTTTTTGTTAGCATCATATTTACTGCTGACAAAAAACCATAGCCCTTCGTTGCCCGTAGCATCATACTGACTTGAGCACTTATACACGCTGAGGTCGGCGTCGTATTTGCTATCAGCAACATACACCTTGACGTCCGCATCATATTTGCTGTCGCAAGAAAACACTTTTTGAGCCTCTGCCTTGCCAACCATGAGCACAGCGCAGAAAATAATCAGAATAGAAACACATAATTTTTTCATGATAAGAGATGTTTTTAGATTTCAAGGTCAAAATTAGCAAAAATAATGCTGCCATCAGAAATTTAGATAAAATATTTTTGTCAGCGCTATAAATTCCTTCGTATAGGATGCGTTGCTTTCCTTTATATATAGCTCTGAAATTTCCGTTTTGTCCTGTATTTGCTTCGCGAAACAATAGATAATCCGAAGTGGTTCTTTTTCTTTGTTGTCAAATAGGGTGATGCTTTTCGTACAAAACATACCTGCCGTCAGAAACACCTGCAAGAAGTGTTGCTTTTCCGAATATGGAATGATGACCCAAAAGCGACCATCCTCAGACAATAAGGTATGCACACAGCCACACAAATCTTCGAAGTTCAATCCGACATCATGCTTAGCGATATTCGTTTGGTGTGCATTGCTTTTTTGTTGATGATGAAAATAGGGGGGATTGCTCATGATGCAATCGTAGGTGTGATTTGCTTCTGCCGAAAAATGCTGTATAGAGTCGTGTATCAGATGCAGGCGTTCCGACCAAGGGCTTGCTATGAAATTCTCTTGGGCTTGCCGAGCAGCATCCGCATCCATTTCAACGGCGTCAATAGGCACCATTGACTTTTGAGCCATCATTAAGGCGATAATCCCCGAACCTGTCCCGATATCAAGAATGCTTTCTGCATTACTAACATCCACCATAGCGCCAAGCACCACAGCATCTGTACTTATTTTCATGCCGCATTGGGCATCGCTTACGCTGAATTCTTTAAATCGGAACGGAAGTGTCATTCCAAATAAAAGCCTATTAGACCTTCAGGGGCAACGATAGTGATTATCTTCTTATCAGGATCAATTTCTGTGATAAAATCGTCGGTCAATGGGATGAGGATTTCTTTCTCACGAAAGAAAATCTGCATGATGTATTGTTGAGGAAATTCCAACACTTTGTTTATGCTGCCGATTTTGCCGTATTGCTCATCAATGACAGTGAATCCTTGCAAATCTCGAATATCAAATTCCCCGGGTTCCGAAGCCACCACATCTGATTCAGGAATCAACAGCCTACAGCCAATCACCTTTTGCAAGGCATCCATATCATCAATATAATCTAATTTGAGGATGGCGCTGTTGTTGCGTTGCATCTCAAATTCGGAAACAAAAAAAGGAACTCGCTCATGTTTTATTTCAACAAAAACGAATTCCAATTCCGTATATTTTTCAGCGTTGTCAACTTCAAAAGCTGCAACAAACTGACCTTTGTATCCAAACGGTTTTAAGATTTTACCAATAAAGAAAAACTGATTGTTGACTGTCATGTAAATCTAAAAACAGCTATCTGAAAGCGCTGATTATTCAGCTTTTTCTTCTTCAGTTTGATCTGTAGCAGGAGCCACTTCGTCAACTGCAGGTGCTTCTTCGGTTGCAGTTACTTCTTCAGCAACCACTTCTGCTTCAACAACGGCTACTTCTTCAGCAACGGCTACTTCTTCTACAGCAACTTCTTCTTCAACCACTTCTTCTTCAACCACTTCTTCAGCAACAGCTTCTTCATTTTGAGCTTGTGCCTCCATGCG
>CAIOJS010000388.1 GCA_903858655.1 uncultured bacterium
AATTAATGTTTGCTATAGCGAATTTTCGTCTTGTGCATGTTACCAGCCGTTAATTCTATTCTTTAAACATATATGCTACACCAATGTTCAGACCAAAACGGTTCCCAAATCCTGTCAGACTAGAACTATTACTCCAAATCGGTGTCGCATACATAGGTTCAATATTAATTAAGATTGTATGCTTAATTTTTAATCCTAAACCAAGTCCGCCTGAAATTAATATATTAGATAACCACAATCCTTTTTTTTCTTTTATAACATTATTACTCCATTTTTCTGATGCATCAATGCATGTGGTAAAGGAAGGACCACTAAAAATATAAAAAGAGAAAAAATTGTTTTTAAATAAAAAATCATATTTTATTTGGATATCAGTCTTGATTGACTTTGTTGTATTATAATCAATCCATGAATCATAAAGTTGAAGACGTGCCATTTTTGTATAATCACTAAAATCATGTTCATAACCCGAAGAAACTTTGATGTAGATTCCTTTATAAATTTTAATATCACTTTTAAGACCGAGTGAATAATTTATATGATAACTGTCTCCATTCAAATAGTCAACTGTTGGGTTTAAAAAGACACCAACATTGGTCTGTCCATGACCTGTTAATGAAAACAGGAGGGAAAGTCCGAATGTGATACTGATTAATTTTCTCATGCCTTTATTTTCTTAAATGGCTGCTATGGGCAGGTTTATTTTTCAACTTTCGATAAATCAACAGTGTCACCATTAAAGAGAAATTTGAATTTGTTTTTCGTCAATTCAAATATTGCACAAGTACTAGTCATTTTACTACGTTTTGCAGTTAGCTTAATAAGCTTGTCACCATCAACAAATTCATAGGTTCCGTAATCATTTCCATTGTAATTAGTGCTAAAGATAGCATGTCTTACGGTTTTGTCCTCGTTGAATTCCCAGATAATCTTTCCTTTTCTATTGGGGTCAGTTGTATCAAGCCATTCAGGTTTTAAGCTTTTATTATCTCGGAATATCTTTTTTCTAAATTCAATGCTGTCTTTAAAACTGCATTCCCATTTTCCGATTATTAATTTCTCATTTTTACTTTCACATGAAATTAGAAATACCGTAATAATAGCAACTGCTGTCAAAACAATTTTGTAGTTTTTTATTTTCATTGTGTATAATATTTTTTTACAAAGATACGAAAGATTTCTTTTATAATGACATTTTTTAAAAACTTCGTTTGTCTTTGGCGGTTGAAATACCGAATTTTAGAACACTCGGGTTACAAATCCGAGCGAGCGGGTGTGCATCGGGGACCTTTTATTGTTTGGTTTCAAACTTTATTACTTTAGTAACCAAAGTTATGTCCCGGTATCAATTACTTTATTATTTTATTCCGGTTGAATAAAGTAATAAAGTTTAGCATGGGTGTTGGTGATTGTTTTGTTACTAAAGTAATAAAGTTTTTTATTGGCGCTGTATTAGATAATGTTTCGGCTGCTGCTTTTCGGGGTAGTTACAAACTACTTTTTATTAAGTTCGAAGTTGCAAACTTTGAATAACGGGAGCGCTAGTTACAAGCAGTATATTTATTCTTTAATTATTTTTCTCACAACGTTTATGTTAGCACCTGTCACACTCAAAAAATACACCCCACTGTCAAAATAGGATATGTTTATTTTTGCTTTGTCTTGTTCTAAATTCTGTTGTAATAATAATTGACCTTGAATATTAAAAATGGCAATTTTAAGTTGTTTCTTATTATCCAAATGAGTTTCGACAGTTATGTGATCTGTAGTTGGGTTGGGATAAATCAATAAAGAATTATCTACACACGTATTATCATTTACACCGACAAAAGAAATATAACTTGTTTCATAACGATAATCAAAGATGTCAGGTTCAGTGTACATTGTTTTATTTGAATAAAGTGCCAAATGATATATTGCGGGTTGCCAATTTACACCATCCCATTTTTCATATTTGCCTGTAATTGAATTATTATTTGCGTCATAATCATATGTGTATTTATCATAATTTCCCCAAAACCCATTAGGGTTGCCATAGCCATACTCACAAGTTTCCGTTAGCAAGTTACTATTCATATCATAGTTGTAACTTAATCTTTTATGTTTATTCCAATTACCAAGCCACCAAGATTCACTTGCTTCAGACAACAGGTTATTATTTGCGTCATGTGTGCAGTAATCTTTACTATAGTTTTCCCATGTTCCATTATTCCACTTTTCCCATAAGCCTGTCAAATAGTTCCCATTTAAATCATAAGTATAAGTAAATCTGTTTGTATTTACCCAAACACTGTCCTGCCAATCAACATCTAATTCTGACAACTGATTATTATTCACATCATAAGCGTAGGTTATTATTTCATAAGTCGTCCAAACATTATTATCCCCATATTCTTTGATTTCAATTAGTTTATTATTGTAAATGTCATAAGTGTACAAATACTTATAATTATTTTTCCATGCTATAGAATCCCAAACTTTAAGTTGTTCCGATAATTGATTCCCAATCGAATCATAAGTATAATTATAAATTAAACCATTAGTCCATACGGAATTTTGCCAGTATTCTTCTAACCATAAAAGTTTTTTATTATTAAAGTCATAACTATACGTGTCTCTAAACCAATTTGTCCAAACCCCTTGCGAATATGTTTCACTTAATTTTGTGAGCATGTTCCCGTATGCGTCATACGAGTAAGTGCATCTACTATTATATTCCCAAGCGTCATAATGCCATAATTCGGTAGAATATGTCAATACGTTACCATTCAAATCGTAAGTATTTGTATATTTAGCAGAATTAGACAAAGTGTCCCAACTTAAACTTTCGATTATATGAATTAGCATATTGCCATTAATATCATATGTGTAAGAATCTCTTTGATTAATTTTCCATACCCCGCTGTCTAAAGTTTCATTTACAGTTGTAATGATATTTCCAGAAATATCATAGGTTTGAATAAATCTTTCAAACAATCCTACGGTATCATAACAAGTGATTGTATCCCACTTCCAATTCAATATTTTGGGACCAGAAACTTCTTTCTTTTTATTAGGATGTTGTATCTTAAAGTTGTCAGAAATTTCAATTTGTGCTTTTGCTGCAATTGTCAGCAAAACGAATAAAATTAAAAATGTCGTTGTTCTTTTCATTTTGTCTTTTTTTATATTGCTGTTAACTCATTTATTCACCCAACTCCATTTATAAACGTTTTCCATTTCCCTGCTTTATATTATTTTTATACAAAGATACAAAATATTTCTTATAAAGTGACATTAAAAAAACTATTCCGAATCATCAATAGATGTTTTTATTTTTTGCAAACGCTTTTCTATAACCACAAAATTACGCATTTTTCAAACAATTCCTATTTTATTAAAAATAAACCAATTATTATTTCTTGTAATGGCAGACGCTGCAATTATAACTTCAGACGCTGCGGTTATAACTTTGGACGCTGCGGTTATAACTTTAGACGCTGCGGTTATAACTTTGGACGCTGCTGTTATAACTTTGGACGCTGCGGTTATAACTTTAGACGCTGCGGTTATAACTTTGGACGCTGCGGTTATAACTTAAGACGCTGCGGTTATAACTTTGGACGCTGCGGTTATAACTTCAAACGCTGCGGTTATAACTTTGGACGCTGCGGTTATAACTTAAGACGCTGCGGTTATGATAGCAACGTCTGTGCTACAAATTCAAAATGTTTAAGCTTGATTATTAACGGACAACAAAATAAATCCAGTCGCTCCAATTGTAGTTTGAAGTTTAAATGCTATCGGCTGCCTGATAAATGCGTTTATGTGCATAGGAGTTCAGTGCACAGAGGCGGGTCAATCAAAAAAGTTCAACAGTCGCCAAAGAGAATTCTAAGTTCGCCAAGTTGATTTCTATGATGAACAAATTGATTTCTACGGTAAGCAAAGCGAGTTCTATGGTCGCCAAAGCAAACTCTATGATGTCCAAAGACACTTCCATGATAAAAAAATCATTGCGATGGTGGTCCAAGCCATTTCTATGATGTTCCAAGAGAGGTCTATGATGACCAAAGAGACTTCTAAGGTCACCAAGAAGAGTTCTAAGGTTATCTTTAGACAAAAAAAACCGCCAAACTCAATTCGTAAAGCCCCAATTTTTCTTCGACAGTCGTCCAAAGGAGTTATAAGGTCGCCAAGATGACTTCTAAGGTCGCCAAGATGAGTTCCAAAAGGGCCAAAGAGAGTTCTAAGGTCGCCAAAGTCCTTTTTATGATCGCCAAGATGAGTTCTACGATGACCAAAATGATTTCAACTGCTGCCAAGGCAATTCTCGGATGCCCCTCTAGCGTGCTAAGGTCGTCCCAAAATATGCCATAACACAACTAAACAAAAAGCGAAAAAAATAAAAATATACGGCTATATTCCGCAGAAATTAGTAATTTTGTGGCGACGTGATTTGAGCATCCAAGCTGAGGGGTGTGAAAATAATGTATATAGGGTTAAAATAGTAAAAGAATAGGGGTTTAAAATTTGATGCTGAGAGCAATCACAAAAGTTGTCATGTTTATTGTTGGTGTTATCGCTGTGATATCCAATGTTGCTTTTGGTCAACAGACCAATGAGCAGACGTTCGAAATCATCGAAAGTGCGAACGACAGCATTGATTTGCGTTCAAATTTCTATGATGTCACGGATTCGTTGTCGGATTATTTTCCTGCGAGCGAATTGTATGAATCATGGGACAACGACGGCATCTATTATCCCAAAGTTGATTTTTCCAATAAAACTGACACGACCATCATCGTGTTGTGTGATAATAAAACAAATTTCTATGTGCAACCCGTAAAAGGAAAGATAAATTCGGAATACGGTTTTCGCCATCGCCGCTTTCACTATGGTATAGATTTAGATTTAGACATAGGCGACAGCGTGAAATGTGCTTTCGATGGCATGGTGCGTGTGTCGCGTTATCATAAAGGCTATGGCAATGTGATAGTGGTGAGGCATTTCAACGGTTTGGAAACGGTCTATGGGCATTTGTCGGGTTCGCGTGTTCACGAAAACCAATTGGTGAAAGCAGGACAATTGTTGGGCTACGGCGGCAGCACGGGGCGCTCCACAGGTCCGCATCTTCATTACGAAATACGCTATTTGGGCACGCCGATGAATCCGCATAAGGTGGTTGATTTCGATAAATTCAAGTTGCTTAACGACACATTATACATCACGAGCAAAACCTTTGAAAAGAAAAATACGAAGCCTACCTATTCAAAAACAACGAGCACGGTGAAGAGTTCCACGTCGGGAACCACCACCGTTAAGAGTTCCACTTCGGGCACCGCATCCAACAAAAGTTCGGGCAATTATCATTATGTGAAAAAAGGTGACACCTTGGGCGGCATCGCCGGTAAATATGGTACATCGGTGTCAGCCATCTGCAAATTAAACGGTTTGACGGCAAAAAGCATATTGCAAATAGGTCAGAAAGTCCGTGTTCGATAAACAATGAACAATTGTTTGTTGAATAAAAATAAAAAATAATACCACCACCTTAATTAAAATGTGTACTTTTGTTGCCGAAATGGTAACCATATATATTTTTTATATGGTGTAAGGGAATCAGGTTAAAATCCTGAACAGTACCCGCTGCTGTAAACTCTAGTAAAACTTTTTGTGTACCTTGGTCACTGCTCTAACATAGAATGGGAAGACACACAAAAGGGGAGTAAGTCAGAAGACCTGCCAATTCATATAACATCATAATAAGCTTTCGGGGAAAAAGGCTTGGATAGGTAATCTTCTTATATAGCTATTAGGTTTCTGTTTGAGTGTATTATGATGCAATTTATGTATTATATTTTTAATTGTGCATTATAGTTTAAGGTTAATCGGTCTCATGTTTCTGTTGTTGCTTTGCAAACAAGGTTTTGCGCAGCATCATATTGAGGATAGCATACATCAACTCTCACCTGTTGAAGTGAGCAGCGACCGTTTTTCTCATACGATAAGTGGCGTGAAGATTGAAAAAATGGATACCAATTCGCTTCATTTATATCAAAATGCCAGCTTACATGAAATGCTTTCCCAACGGAGTGCGCTATATATTAAATCCAATGGTATTTCGGGCTTAAGCTCTGTTTCGATACGTGGCACGGGAACCTCGCATACGGCAGTACTTTGGAATGGTTTCAATATTCAAAATCCTATGAATGGCGGGATGGATATATCGTTGATACCTGTCAATTTCATCAATACGATTTCGGTTCAATACAATGGCATGGCTGCCTTATATGGCAGTGGGGCTATCGGCGGAGCCATTCACCTTGCTAACGAGCCTGAGTTTAACAAAGGTATTGATATTTCCCTTGGCGGGATGTATGGCAGTTTCGGGAATTATGCAACAAATATTAAAGTAGGATATAGTACGAAAAATACCGCTTTCTCCCTAAAAGCTTTTTATCATCAAGGCAAAAATGATTTTCCGTTTATCAACACGGCTAAATATGGTTCGCCCAAAGCAAAGCAAAACAATTCAGCCTTGTGGAGTTATGGTATAATTTCCGATAATGCTTATAAAATCAACGATAAAAACCAACTGAGTCTGCGTATTTGGCTTCAAGAAAGCACCCGACAGCTTCCTTCCTTAATGACGCAAGAGTTTGTAAACACGAGTCAATATGATAATTTTCTGCGCTCTGCTTTGGAATGGATGAACAAAGGTCGTAACTATAAACTCTTTGTTCGCACCGCTGTGTTGATTGATACCTATAGATATAAAGATTCCGACAAACAGATTCATTCTGCAAGCGGAACCACTGCCTCCGTTTCTGAAAGCGAAATATATTTTAAGTTATTTCCGTATCATACCATGAATGTCGGAATGCATTATACCTATACGTTTGGCTATTGCGATTATTATGCACACAAACAATCGCAACAAGAAATTTCCGCTTTTATATCCTATTCAGCAAGCAATAAACGAGACAATTGGAGATTAAACCTTGCTTTGCGCGAAGAATATACCAATACGGGGTTTGTGCCTATCTTGCCTTCTTTTTCCATGGATATCAGACTCTACAAAGAATTGTTTATCTATATAAATGCAAGCCGCAACTACCGAATTCCAACCTTAAACGACTTGTTTTGGTTCCCCGGAGGCAATCCCAATCTGAAACCTGAAAATGGATATGCTGAAGAAATTGGCATTAAACATACGATCTTGTGGGATAAAACGCGTTTGAATTATTCACTTTCTGCCTATAACAACAATATTCAGAATTGGATTGTTTGGCTGCCCAATGCTACGTATTGGTCGCCTCAAAACATCCAATCTGTATGGAGTAGGGGAGTTGAGGCAAGTGTTGGTCTTGATTTTCCTATATCAAGATGTATGCTGACATTGAATCCTAAAATTGCCTACGTCAAAGCAACAACGCAAAAAAGTAATAACCCAACTGCCATCGGACACCAATTGATTTATACGCCTGAATTAACTTCAAACATGACAATTACAGCAAGCTATAAGAAGTTTCTCTTTAGCTTCAATATGGAATATGTGTCAACACGCTATACTTCCCCCGATAATTCCGAAAGTGTGGAACCGTATCTCATCGGAAACATACAAGCAACAAAAGAATTTCAACTAAAACACATTTCTTTCAACCTGTTTTGCAATCTGAATAATATATGGAACACAACTTTCCAAACCATAGTTTGGCAAGCTATGCCCGGATTTAATTTCAAAACAGGACTTCAAATCAATTTCAAACAAAACAAATCACCTAAATCATGAAGAAAATCGTCTCAACCATTACCCGTACTGCAATGCTTATCTTTGCACTTTCATTACCCTTTATTGGCAATGCCCAAACTGTCTCCGACTTCGAGAATCTGACGTTGTCGCCCAATTCTTTTTGGGATGGTTCCGATTTATCAGGTTCTTTCGCAAGCGGTAATGTCAACTTTCACAATACTTACAATACCGGTTGGGGTATATGGGATTCAGGCTTTGCTTATTCCAATATGAAAGACACCACAACGAGCGGATATACCAATCTATATAGTGCTCGTACTGCCATTGGATACAGCAACTCTGCAAACTATGCGGTAGGTCAAAACAATGCAAAGCTTCATCTAACAGGTGCGGCTGCAGGCAAACAAATTAATGGATTTTATGCCACCAATTCCAATTATGCTTATTTCAGTATGAAAGATGGGGATTCCTTTGCTAAAAAGTTTGGCGGTGTAACAGGAAATGATCCTGATTGGTTCAAATTGAGTGTAACAGGCTACTATAATGGTACACCCATATTTGATACTGTTGATTTCTTCCTTGCTGATTTTCGTTCTGCTGACAATGCTCAGGATTATATTTTAAAAGATTGGCAATGGGTAAATCTAACCACATTAGGCAATGTTGATAGTCTTGTCTTCCTATTAAATTCTTCCGACACGGGTACCTATGGCATGAATACGCCGCCGTTCTTTTGTATAGATAATTTCACAACTGCCGACGCAACGGTAGGGATGTTTCCTCCATCCGTAGGTCATGCAGGCACAACAGCCATCTACAAAGATAGCACTGCAATTATCGCTTGGGCAACTTATTGCCAAGTAAGTCGAGGTTGGCAAAACATGGCGGATATATCGTTGGGGAGAGCTAATGTTGGCGATAGTTCGATGGCAATTGGTCCTGCCGGAACCAATGGCGTTGTCAGTCTTGGTGATGGGGGAGTAGCTGATCTTACTTTCTTGCATCCCATTCAAAATGGGCCTTCTTGGGATTTTGCTGTATTTGAGAACTCTTTTTCTGATACATTTCTGGAGTTGGCTTTTGTTGAAGTTAGTTCTGATGGCATCAACTATTTTCGTTTCCCTGCCACATCTCTCACAGAAACAAATATACAAATACCATCTTTTGGCGAACTTGATGCTACTAGATTAAACAACCTCGCAGGAAAATATAGAGGCATGTATGGCACACCTTTTGACCTTAATGAATTATCAGGAATCCCTGAGCTGGATATAACTCAAATCACCCATGTACGTATCATTGATGTTGTAGGTTCTATCAATCCACTGTATGGCACTTATGATGCATTTGGTCACATCATCAACGATCCTTTCCCAACGCCATTCGGTTCTTCAGGTTTTGATTTAGATGCAGTAGGGGTGATTCATCAAAATTTATCTTCAATTAATGAAGACTCTCAGAGCTTTTCTTTTCAAATCTTTCCTAACCCCGCTTTCGAATCATTGCATATCATTTCAGCGAATGAAAAAATCCTAAAAGCAAGTATTATTAACATCAATGGAAGCACGATTTATGAATCAACACCTTTATCGCAAAATTGCGCATTAGATGTAAGCAAACTCTCTCCTGCAATTTATATTTTGAAAATAGCAACTGAAACAGCCATAAACTATCAAAAGATTATTATCTCAAAGCGATGAAAAACCTTACTTCCTTTATTCTTTATTGTGTTTTATTTCCGAGCATATTTATATCCTGCAAGAAAGATACCCCTCCTGTAGTTACGAATCCCGATATAACATCCGACCATGGAGTTTTCATCGTCAACGAAGGGAATTATCAATGGAGCAACGCTTCGGTCACCTATTATAATTTCAACGATGGGAAATATGCTGAGGATGTTTTTGATGATGTAAACCATCGTCCTTTGGGCGATGTAGCTCAATCCATTCGTGTTATTGGCGAAAAAGCCTATATCGTGCTCAACAATTCCAACAAAATAGAAATTGTAAACACCAAAACCTTTGCTTCTTTGGGAGTCATCAGCGGCTTCACTTCTCCTCGTTATCTGCTGCCGATAAATTCAACTAAAGCGTACGTTTCCGATCTTTATAGCAATCGTATCAGTATTGTTGACTTGAATAATAATACCATCACAGGTTCCATTCCTTGCCATGGAAGCTCCGAAGAAATGCTCCAAATCAATTCAACCGTCGTAGTAACTAACACAAGAACTAATTATCTTTACCTTATTAATTCTGATATTGATGCTATAGTTGATAGTATTCAGCTTGGCTTTGCATCCAATTCCTTAGCCTTAGATAAAAACGGAAAACTATGGGTGATGTGCGTCGGCGATGCGACCAACTCCATCAAAGCGAGCATTCATCGTGTGGACGTATCCACAAAAACTGTGGAGCAAAGTTTCCAACTCAACCTGTCGTTAGATATTTGGGACAAACTCCGAATCAATGCTACAAAAGATACTTTATATTATATGTGTAAAGGAATCTTCCAAATGCCAATATCCTCAGCAACCTCACCAATCGCAACCTTCATTCCACAAAATACTAAGCTCTTTCATTCTATTGCAATTAACCCTTTCAACAATACGATTTTTGTTGCTGATGCTATAGACTATGTGCAAAAAGGCAAAGTGTATTATTATAGTTCCTCAAGCGGTGCTTTATTGGGAACTATTAACACCGGCGTGATTCCAACTGATTTTTATTTTTATTGAGTCAACCTATCAATAAAAACTATACCTCTCAAATGGTCAATCTCATGCTGAAAAATGTGAGCCGTATATTCTTGACTGATATGCTCTGCTTTGTGTGTGCCGTTGGGTAAATCATATTCCACATTCACCCATATAGCGCGCCACGAAGATAGCCCGTTGGTTCCCGGCAACGATAGACAACCATCACTACGCAATTTTGTCGTATCGGAATAGCGCGTAATTTTCGGATTCATATACAATTCCCAAGGATGCGACGAAAGTGTTCCCTTATCATATCGCTGAACCCAAATAATATTCCGATTGATACCCAATTGAGGAGCAGCAATGCCCACTCCGCCACTTTGAATTACTGAAACAAACATTCTATTGGTTAAATAAAACAAGGTAGTGGTATCTTTAAAGTCAATGTTGCGCGATTGTTTTCGCAATATTAGTGAATCAGCATAAATATAATAATTCAAAATACGCAAAGTAGTATCCTTGGCATTACTAAAAACTATTGCTTTTTCCGCATCCGTAAATGCCAAATCTTCAACACTTGAAGGTGGAGTTGTTGTTTGTTCGTGTTTTTTACATTGTGAATATGCAATTACACTGATAAAAATAAAAAGATAAATAATTAGTTTGTGTTTCATTTTTTTGTATATTTGTATTATCGAACAAATTTACTAGTATTTTTTTACATACAAACAATTTTTTTAAAATAAATTTTATGAAATCGAAAATTGAATGTCGTTGGCTATCAAATATGGCATTTGAAGCCGAAGTGAATGACCATACAATTATAATGGATACCGATGAAATATCGGGAGGAAATGATTTGGGACCTCGCCCAAAACCTTTGATGCTAGTCTCTTTAGCTGGTTGCACGGGAATGGATGTTATTTCAATTCTTAAGAAGATGAAAGTGGAGCCCGAGGAGTTTTATATTAATGTTGAAGGTGAGTTGACCGAAGACCATCCACGGTATTACGAAAAGATTTTAGTAAGTTATTATTTTAAAGGTGAAAACCTACCATTGGATAAAATTCAGAAAGCGATTCAACTTTCGCAAGAACGATATTGTGGAGTCAGTGCTTTGCTTCGTAACGGTACGGAAATTGAATATGAAATTAAAATCAAAGAATAGTAATTAGAGATGAATTCCATTGCATAGCTGCCCAAATTCTCTCAAAATCATTGCCGTAGCACCCCAAATAACTAAGTTAGCCACATCATAATAAGGTGTGTCGAACTCCAAACCGCTACTCAGTCTGATTTTGCGCATTTTTATTTTATGAGTTCCAATGAAGTTTCTCAAATCTATCTCAACAATACGTTCCACTTCATGTTGGTCGGGGGTAAGCAATCCAATATCTTTCGTGAACCCAACAAAAGGTTTCACCAAAAAATTACTAGGCGGAATATACAGTTCCGATAAACCTCCAATGATTTGGATGCGATGGCTGTCAATACCTATCTCTTCCTTAGTTTCTCTCAATGCAGTTTGATCAAGACTTTTGTCGCTCATTTTATATCCGCCCCCGGGAAAAGAAACCTGATTACTATGCACTCCTTTATATTCTGTTCGAAGAATAAAAACAGTCTTGATGCTTGCATCCTTCTCATAAAGCAACACCATCACACTACTTTTCTTTGCATTATCGGGAATAGGGTAGAACTCTCTGAGGCGAGCAGACGAAATCATCATATTATGTGCCTCCCGTCCGGGCAAAGTTTGTTGCAATCGTTCTTGTAAATATAAAATGAGGTGGTCGAAAGTCATAGATTTTTTGTTATTTTGCTGCTCGATGAAAGTTTTTTTATTATTTCTATATTTTTTTTTCGAGTAATTTATTATGATTTTTTATTTTTAGTTATTTAAAATTAAGTATTTAGAAATCGAAAAAATTACTAACAATGGAATTGTTGAAAAAATAATTCATAACAAATGTTAAAATACAAAAATTATGTTTACTTTTGCAATTCTAAAATTAAAAAAAATTATTAACCAAAACGAAAAAAACATGAAAAAATTATTAAGTGTAGTAATTGTAGCTATCATTATCGTAGCTGTTAGCGCTTGCGGAAACAAAAAAAACTCTCCTGAAGCAGTTGCTGAAACATTCTTGGGACATTTAAACAAGAAAGAATATGCAGAAGCTAAAAAATTAGGAACTGAAAACACAAAACAAATGCTTGACATGATGGAAAGCGTTGGTTCTATGGGTGCAAAAGCAGAAGCTAAAGATGTAAAAATTGAAAACCTAAAATGTACTACAGAAGCTGACAAAGCTAAATGTACTTACAAAGCTGAAGGTAAAGACGAAACAATTGATTTAGTAAAACAAGATGGTAACTGGTTAGTTGATATGAAAAAAGAAGGTGGTGATCAAACCGCTCCTTCAACTACTCCTGTTGACAGCACTGCTGCTCCTAAATAATTGAAATTAAAAGATTTTTGGTGCTGAAAGCGCAATGAAGAGAATATTCGGTATTGTTTTTGTTGTTATAGTATCATTTTTAGCATCATTTTGGTTGTTCCTGCAAGCCTACAATATTCATGGCATGCAGGAACAATCTTTTTATAACTATCACCTTTCCAATCAAGAGATCCAAAAAATTCAAGACGGCGACATCATTCTGCGCCACGGCTACGGACTAGTTAGTGATCTGATAGTAGAACAACTCAAAGAAAAATACGACCTTTCCCATTGCGCCATTGTCTGCAAAGACGACACCAACTATATGGTCATACATTCCGTTTCCAGTTCGCTGTCAAATGTGGATGGCGTGCAATCCCAAGATTTAAAAAGCTTCATCAACGATAGCCAGTACAACTCTGTGGTGGTGATTCGCTATAAACCCAAAATCAACAAACCTGCCTCGGCAATCGCCCGCAAAGCAAAATACTACCTCCAAAAACAAATCCCTTTCGACAATGCTTTCAACATCAACGATAGCTCCCAGTTTTACTGCACCGAACTTCTTTGGAAAGTCATCCTCAACGAATATGGCGACGACATCCTCGCCGGAAAAAACAACCAACGCATTGATCACCTTAAATTCGATACTTTTTTAGATACCACCAAATTCGAGATTATCATAGATCATCAAAAACTACGACACAAGGGTGTGTCTTGATTTTGAATTTTTAATTAGCGCTTTAATATTTACTCCTGAGGCACTAAGGACTTCTTCTTTGACTTTTAATGATTGAAGTCCTTTATTGATAAAACATCTTTTCAGATTCAAAAAGAGGCAACCATTTAAAGTACTATTGTAATGAGGAATGTAATCTTACCTCACGATTAAGGGGTTCATCTACCATAGAAAAAGGTATAGAAGAAGTATCATTTTTATAGTTCATTTCTTTTAAACTTTTCCCTTTAAAATGAGCAGGACATCCCTAAGCAAAAAAGGCTTGCCCATTCCCGGCAAGCCTTTCTTTTATCTTCCATAATGTATCTTTTATGGAAGCATATTTTTCAAATTCTTATTGAACCACTATTTTCTTAGTGATAGTTTCTGCACCTGAACTTAGTTGTACCAAATATACGCCTTTTGGATAGGAAGTAAGGTCAAAAGAAGTAGTGGTCATGCCTTTCACATTCAGGATTTGGTTGCTGATGCTTTTGCCCATCAAATCAAACACTGTCATCGTTATATCTTGAGCATTCGGACCGTTGACAGCAACATTCACCATGCCATGACTTGGATTGGGATAGATGTTCACATCATTGCCATTCACAGTCTGCATCATATTTACGCCTGCCAAAGGGTCATAATATTTCAAAATAGAATTGATAAGCTGTGATTGGTCATAGTTGCCAACCCAGCCCGTTGTGACGCTTGCAAAACCAACAGCCAAACACTGGATATTTACTCCCGAAGGTTGCAAAAGTGCATCCGTGAAGTCAGTCCAGCTCAAACCACCGTTAGTACTATAACCAACGCCTTCAATACCCGTTGAGTTAGGAGAAGTAGCCACAAATTTATTGGGAGTGCCCGGTACGTAGCACATTGCATAATCATAAAACGAGCCGGTTGGTGCATAAGCATTCCAAGTGGTGCCTCCATCGCTGGTATATTTCCATGTCCATGTGGTGGTAGCTGTCAGGTAAGTGGCACAGATGATATAATTGGCACTTGAAGCATACACTTTATTACCGTTATATACGGAACTGGTGAAAGGAGCTGTTGGCGTCGTTGCCCAATGCACACCATAATCTGTTGTGCGAATGATTCTGCCATGGTCGGTCATGAAAACTCCAATGCCTGTGTTTGGAACTATTGAAGCACATTCGCCGCCATTATAGCCATACTCGGCAGCGGGAACCGGAGCAACGGAAGTTACCGCAGGAGTCCATGTGGCACCACCATCAGAGGTGGTATAAATTTCAAACAAACTATTTATAGGGTCGCCATAGCAAAAGCCTTTGGTGGTGTTCCAGAATTTAACCCCATCTGCAAAGGAACCTGTGTTGTTCAAAATACCTGTTACCGGCGCCCAGCTAGTGCCGCCATTGGCAGTACTCCAAAATGAAGCCACACTCGAAACAGTATCCAAACATGCCACAAAGGCTCTGGTATAGCTGCTTGCCGCAAATGTGTTGGGCATAATGGTTCCTGTAAGACCGATGGTTCCCGTTGACCAGGTGGTTCCGCCATTCAGGGTTTTTGAGTAAGCCCGAATCTTGGCGCCTGTGCCGCTGCCATTGAAACCTTTCACCCATACGTTGTTGGCATCAATGATACTGATTTCGTCCACACCGATAGATGTCCCTGCGAAATTGGTGTTTTGTTGCGTCCATGTCTGTGCATTTGCCATGATGGCAACACCAATGAACGTCATAAATAAGAATAATTTTTTAATCATAATACGTGTTTTTGGTTGGTGAATACTAATTTTAGTGCAAATATAAGCGTAAAACAAATACACGATACTAAAAATCTAAAAAAAAATCACATCTAACATTAAAACGCCCGTAAACTCCCACATTAACATTGCATTATAATGGATAATTTATTTGACCATTTTCTTATAAATCTTAGCGTTATCGCTTGTCATAAATTCAACGATATACATCCCCGAATTTAAGGAAGATGCATCAAGGGCTTGCTTAATATTTTTAGCAGAAATCACTAGCTGTCCTGTGGCGTTATAGATATTGATGCTGACAATATTTTTATCTCCAGTATAATTAAAGTTGATTTGATTGCTGAAAGGATTGGGATATACATTCAATCCGTCGTCTGCCTTATCGAACTGCGCCATTCCTGAAGTGATAAGCGAACCCACCTTCATGCCATTGCCAAAACTGCTAACCCACATCTCATTGAGGTTATAAGGATTAAAAAACACGCGTTCGGGTTGGCGGAAGGGATAGCTTGTCACCAAAGTCCAGGTAGGAGTGGTGGCATTCATATTGGCGCTATACCACAATCCTTGAGTTTCTGTGGTCAAATACGCTTGATTGCTGTTTTGTGGATTGAAAGTCATCGAGCTGAGTCTGTCGAATTGGGTGCCCGTAAGTTTTGTCCAAGAAGTGCCTCTGTTGGTGGTTTTATACAGACCGCCCAAGCCGTTGGGAGCACCGCCCCATCCGCTATAAACGCATACATACCACGTGTTTTGAGTGGCATCAGCCGGGTCAATGATGATGTCGTTGGTCCAATAATACATGCCCACATCACTCTTATCTGTCCAAGTAGTGGTAGCAGGATCATAGAGAAACACGCCACTACTGGCAGTGAACGTGCCCGATGAATTTCTTCTTCCCGAAAAGGTACATACCATTTTGCCATCATTCAACACACGGATACACGAAGGATGTCCTTCGGTGCGGGTTGGGTTGGCTAATTTGGTCCAAGTGCTGCTAGCACCCGACAATAAATTGTTGGTGATATAAATGCCGCCCAATTGCGAGCCTTGTGTGCCTCCAAAATGTATCACGGAAGCATACATACGTTGGGTGTTGTTCGGGTCTAATGCAAGCCAAAACACGGGATGACCAAAAGAATGCAAGGTGGTCCATGTAGCTCCCAAATCGTTAGAAAACACTATCTTGCCATTAGCATCGGCAGCATCCAATTGCGCATCTGCCAAACGGGTGCTTTGATACATATCGTGTATATTGCTGCAAGCACCATAGACAGTGCCGCTGCTTGTCTTTTCCATTCTATATAAAGAATTCACCGAAAAGCCGCTATAATTGAAACTCCATTTGTTGCCGGCATCCACGCTTCTGATGCCGCCTATATCGCTAAAACATCCCATCATAGTGTTGGCATCCATCCATGCCACTTGCCAACAGGTGGTGTTCTCCAAGCCGATGCTGGTATAGGATTGTAGGGTAGGAGTGGAAGCGCCTGCGGGATGTTGGTCGGTGGGACTAACGTAGGCTTGTCGCCATGAGGTGCCGCCATTGGCAGTTGTTTCCACATGTCCGTAAGTGCCAAACATCACTTTGTTCGAATTGTTGAGCGCTACCGACATACCGAAGCAGGTTTCGCTCCAACTCCAATTTTTGTCGCCGCCATAGCCTTCCCAACCCGTGATGATGTTCGCATTGTTGGTCGTGTTGAACACTTTGGTCCATGTGGTTCCCGCTGTGGAAGTTTTATACACCAAAGGTGCCGACAAAGCCACATCATGTCCTCCCAAATAAATGGTGTTGACATCATTGGCAGCCATGCCTACATACATAATATAGTCGTTGGTAAAGGTGATGCCTGTTGACTTCGCCACCCAAGTGCCGTTGTCGTTGTCCATGGTGTAAACGCCTTTGGCAAAATTATAGTAATCATAGGGCATCAAACCATTATACACATCGGCGGTGTTGGCAGTGATGATGGCAAAACGTGTGGTAGTACCGCTTTTGGCTCCTGCAAATGCCCAAATTTCTTGCCCTGCGGTGATGCCTGTGGTGGTCTGCACCGTGAAGGTAGTACCTCCATTGGTGGACACTATCAAACCATCATTGGTGCCGATATAGATGTTGTTGCCATCCCACAAAACGCCGCCCATGATGATGCCTGCACCCGTACTGGCGCAATGTTTCACCAAGCTAAACGAGGTGCCGCCATTGTTCGAAAACAAAATATCGCCATAAGCACCTATCAACAACTGAAGCGGGTTGTTATAGTTAGCACTCATTTTATACACGTTGCCGTAGGTGGCAACGGAATAGCCTGCAATGGTAGTCCATGTCGCGCCGCCGTCGGTGGTTTTCACGGGGTAGCCGCTGTTGCCGTCATTGAAATTGCTATAGGCAATGGCGCTGTTGTTCGTAAACTCGTAGGTGCTGGTGTTGAACACCTGCAGCTTGGAAAAATGCACTTGCGTATAGCTGTTGCCGTAATCTGTAGAGTGAAACAGCTCGCTCATATCGCAACTCACATAAAATTCGTTGTCGTTGGCGGGATTGATGGTGGGGAAAAACAAAGCACCACCGCCACCAATGCCTTTCGGACTGAAGGATGTAGGTTGTGAAAAGAGGTTCGAGCTGAAGAGCAGCGCAGCCATTAAGGCAAGGCAAAAGGATAGTTTTTTCATGGTGTAAATTTTATTTGTTAGACAGTAAAGGAGTCAAAGGTACGTATATTTTTTTATTTGAACGATATTTTGTGGAAAAAAGTTGCCATGATATTTTCCATAGGATGCCTAAAGGAGGTGGTGGGGAAGCACAGAGAAGGGAAGAACATGGAGAAGCAGGGAGGGGGAAGTATAAATTTAGATTATATATTTGGGGAATAGTTATATATGAATGGTGATTAGCAATTCGAAGAAGGTGATTAGCAATTATAAGAAGGTGACTAGCAATTTCTGAAAGGTGATTAATGATTTGTGAAAGGTGACTAGTAATTCAAAGATGATGACTAACAATTAAAAGAAGGTGACTAGCAATTTGGAAAAGGTGACTAACAATTTGGAAAAGGTGATTAGCAATTCGGAGAAGGTGATTAACAATTCGAAGAAGGTAATTAACAATTCGAAGAAGGTTACTAATTATTTTTAAATGGTGACTAGTAATTATGAAATAGTGATTTGGAATTTGGAATGGGTGAGTTTGAAATATGTGTGACTGATTTTGTGATTTTTAACACGAAAAGAGATAAAGGCGGAGCGAAGGTGCAAACTTCAAAGAGTTGGGAATGAAAAATGAAAAATGAA
>CAIOJS010000389.1 GCA_903858655.1 uncultured bacterium
CCTGCAGTTTTACGTGGTGGAAATGCTACAACGGCGGCTGTTTGTTCGACTGTTCGGCGAAACAGCCAATCGGCTGCAACGTGCACTGATTAGCGCTCATGACAGCCAATATCTACCGGAATTAGTGAACCGATTTTTTGACGTCGTTTCGCTACAAAAAACCGCCGCATCACTTTTACTAGAAACGCTGGGTTACTTGTTACAAACCTTGATTGGCATGATTCTGTTGGCGTTTTACCACCCGATGCTGCTGGCTTTCGATTTGTTATTAATTGCCTCGCTGTATTTAGTGCTGTTTGTTATGGGGCGCAATGGGATTGAAACCGCTATCGAACAATCAAAAACAATTAACCCTGCCATTATCTAAACCTCCGACAATTGCCGAAGTGAAAAGAATGCTGGCTATGGTAAATTCGTATTATGGACACCTCCGTCATGCCAGGAGTTATAATTTAAGGAAGAGCATCTATGAAAAACACTTTGGCAACCTTAAAAATTATATGACACCAACCGAAGGTTATTATTATTTTATTTTTGATAAATATCCTAAACAATCATGAGCCACCAAAACGAGCCGCCACTATATTTAGCAATGTACAAGCTGGAAAAGCACCTGCATATTGTCACCAAACATTTTCCTAAAGAGTACAAGTACACACTTGGAGAATCTATAAAACAGAACGGTTGGGAAACACTGGAAGCAATAATGCTTGCCAACACCCTGCCAAACCATGAAAAACAACCAATAATTTCCAACGCATCGCTGGCTTTCGACAAGCTAACACTCAAGTTAAGAATGTCTTACGAGCTAAAGTTAATCTCGCATAAAAGATACGCCTTTCTGATAATTCAAACAGCAGAGATTGGTAATATGATCTCCGGCTGGCTAAGATGGTCAAAAGCATGCAAAAGCTCAAATATAAGTCCCTAGCGACACAACGAACTGAGTAACCAGTGTTTGTCTTATTGTTGTTGTTAGTGTTGCCGTTGTTCAGGTTCACGTTCCATGCGTTAGTTGAATTGTTGGACACCTCCGACGACGACCAGTAACTACTGGCGAAATTTCCACTGACTTTGTATGCCCTTTGGCAAAACCACCGTAAGACCGATTTGTATTGCAACAAAAAAATCTTACTGAATAATAATACCTGAATTCCAAAAATGCAAAATCAGGTGCAGTGGAACGGATTTATATATTGAGCTTTCTCTACAGTGCATTGCCCATGATAGAGTTACAACTGCAGAATCCATGCATTACTAAACTATCCCGCATTAAGAATTTTGTCAATAAGAAACCAAATCATGTATAACACTGGCGGGGGATTATCACTTTACGAATCCGGCCGGTTTTAAGCCGGCAGGTTTTCAAAATACGAGCTAAGGCAAAACCTGCCACCGTTTCGTTCGCCCCGGCTCACGAAACGATACAAAACAAAGCCCGTCCCGCAAAGCGGGACGGGGAAATAAAAAATTGAAAAATTAAGAAAATCCCTGGTCCGAATTAATCCCTAGC
>CAIOJS010000390.1 GCA_903858655.1 uncultured bacterium
CAGCTCAAACTGCCACCCGCGCAAACAGGAGATGCCAATGGCCGCAGACATTATTGTCAAGTAAGGATACAGTAAGTAAATGCGATCAAACTGAAAACCGCGCAGAAAACCAAGGTACGGATGGATAAAAATACTGAATAAAGGATAAATAATAATAACAAATAATAAACTAAATATTGTAGCACCCACGAATGCAACCAATGGGCGATATCTGCATCGAGATGCGACCAATCCCGCCGCCGCTATTCCAAGGGGTATAAGGTCCCTCACGAATAACCTTTTTATGAGCATCGGGCCTGCCGGCTCGTTGATCAACCAATATGCCCGATGGGACAGGGGTGCATTAAATGAAATTGCCCATAATATGGGTAACTCAAATATTAAAAAACCAATCATAAAAATCAATATCATCGACCAGAACTTCAAATGTAATCTGGGCACAACAAATAAAAACCAGAAAAAGATAACTGGAAGGACGAAGATACCAAAACCAACGTTGACTGAAAGCGAAAATAAGGCTCCAATCCCAAATGCGATCAGATAAGAAGAATTTTTCCGTTCATCCAAACGAGAGAGAGCCCAAATAAAAAAAGATATCCCGGGGATACACAAACCATAATACATCGGGAAACCAAGTTGGAAGCCTGTGTCAGGATAGTTAGCGAGAAGTGAATAAGCAAATCCTGCATAAATTGATGCATATAAATCAAGATGAAGTGTTTCTCTAAGCAGTCTGAACGTAAAGTATCCAGCAATAAAACGCTGAAGCCACGTAACCAAGCCAGTCGCCAACCATCCTGGTAAAAATAAAAAAGGTAAACTATCAAGGTCAAAAATATGTGAGCCAAGAATCGTATCGTTCCCGCATAGTAGAGATGGATTCCAATAGCCCAATTTTTGGGAAGCCAGATTAAAAAATAAAAGCAATCTGCCATTCATGGCACAATCTCCATCTTCTGTAATCCGAACAAAAGAATAGGATCCGAATATGAAATATTCACAAGACAATCCCAATGACCATAAAAGGAATAGAGCAAAAGGATGTTCACACAACCAGTGAATGGATTGAACGGATGTATACTTCATTACGCTAAATATTTTAATGGGGTATTTCATTGAAAAAAACTCCAAATTTAGACTCGCGCGCGGCTTAACATATTGTCCAAATTTCTGGGTACATTATAGTCACTTTGATCAAAATCCTTTCTTTTATGAACTATTTGAACGTATATTGACTTCTTGCAAGCAATGCCCTACGCAAATAACTAACCAGCAACAGTTCGGGAGCGAACGAATAAGATTTATGGCGTAGCCTGAAATCATACCACTTACTCGCCGGTATTAAGAGATTATTGAGCGCCCATTTTAATCTTGGATTTGTCAGGCTGTTTACTGCATTTAAAGCAGCCCCGGACAAAATACTCATAAGCGATATATTGCCAACCTTGACTCTCCCATGCCAATTAAGCCACGGATTTCTTGCTCCCTTTAGGTCGAAATCATCAAAAATCCAATTTGTCCATTCTTCAAGCCTTGTCGGTTGTTTAAGTCCATATTCAACGGCTAATTCCAACATATCCGTGCCCGGTAAGGCAGTATAAACTGCCATTGTTTCAAACTGTGCTTGTGCATTTTCTTTCTTGAGCTGATATCGTAGACTAATCGTCTGGTTGATTTCTTCAAATGTCTCTGTAGGAAAACCGATCATTAGTGCATAGGCAGGTTTAATACCGTGCTTTTTGGCCTTCAGATTTGCTTTCAACGTCTCCTCAACAGTAATTCCCTTGTTCATCAATTTCAATATTCTGTTTGAACCTGATTCTGCCCCAAACTTCATTGTATCCGCGCCGCTCCGTTTCATCATTTCCAGTTCATCATCGCTGGCCTTATTAAAAACATCCACTCTTGTGCCAGATGTGTACCACCTGAGACCATCCCCCCTTTCAAGGATTCCCTTGCAGATCCCGTATGCCCTTCGCCGGTCTATATAGAATTCATCGTCTCTGATCCATACTGCATTAAGATTAAATTTCTTCACAGGGCTCAATATTAATTCGAGACTTTTTTCTACTGACATCGGTCGCCATTTTCTTTTGCGTAGACAGGCACTACAGCAAAATCCACATTTATAAGGGCAACCACGGCTCGTCTGTCCGATATCTAATGCACGAGAACCGCTTTTAATGTAGAAATCTTGATGAATATATTTTTCAACATCAATCAGATGCCATGGAACCGGTAATAAACCCTCAACATCCATAAGTGGTCTATCTTGATTACGCTTTATGCTCGGGCCATCTTTATAGGCAATACCCTCAATGTTTGCGAGCGACTTATTATTTTCTATGGCCTGAACCAAATCCAAAAATGTTTCCTCTCCCTCACCGATACACACAATATCAATATTTTCATTTGCCAAAGTCTGCTCCGGCAAAATTGATGGGTGTGGACCACCCCACACAACCGGAATTTTGCCATTAGAGTGTCTTTTGACCAATTTTGATGCCAGCAACGAGTAATAAATTGGACTTCCCGTCATCACAGATATGCCGACACATATTGGGCGCTTATCCAACGCAGTTGTCAATTTACGCTCCCAATCTTCATCTATACGCTGATCTATAACGGTTATATGGTAGCCCAATTTATCCAATGGCGCCGCTATACTAAGCACCGAATGGGGTGGCGCTATCGTGGCACCAAAGTCCATTCCGGTTTTTGGAAACAATAAAATTACATCGCTCATATCATCTTCCTTTCAATTTCCTCTAACCTGCCAGTTTCTATATCCAAATTGACAGTTTTCGGTTTGTGGCCATTTTGACGCAGGTATTCGGCAAGCAAGGTCAGGTTGTGAGAGTAAGGTACGGCAAACTTTCACATTCCCTCCTGCATTGTATGTTAAGCAACTGCGCCCGTTTAATCCTCACTCTATCTCTACTTTGGTCAATTAAGCATCCCGGCGGATAAACTCTTCAATAAACATATAGAGGCAGGCAAATCCGGAGCGAAAATGGTAGATACGCGACGGCGGCAGCAGACGGTTACTTCGGAACACCGTGCCCTCGTCATCCACTCGCAACGGTTCGTCACCGGGGATCTCACCTATTTTTAGCCGGTGTTTTGCACAGCGCACTGAAATCTGCGGTTCCCAACTGATATACCGACCTATAATCCATTCATACAGTGCCGACCGTTTTTTAATAATGCCAAGTTTTTCAGGTACCCCTCGCTTGTATGCCCGGAACATAACCATTGCATCAGTATAATGAAAACCGAACAAAAAGTTGATGATCTTGGTAAAGGACCAGTTTCCCAAGCGACTTATGAAGGTGTCATCAAAGCTCCTTGCATCTCCAAGATATCGTGAAACGATTACCATGTCGTAGCCTAACTTCATTTTCTCGATCAGCGGGGGAATTTCTTCCGGTACCGAGTTACCATCCGGACTAAAAGTGATGATGATATCTCCTTTGATGTTAGGATAATTCTCGATCAGTCCAAGGCGAATGCCACGTTCTTTTTGATGGTGCACCTCATATCCCATTTCGTGAGCATACTCGATCGTACCATCGGTCGAACCTCCATCAACGATGATGATTTGGTGCAGTAGTTCCCGATTGACGCGCGGCATGATTACCTTCATGCCGTTGATTTCGTTTAGAGTGGGTACAACCAATGTAACTTTCATCTTCTATGCTCCTTATTCGTTGTATTCATATTACTCAACAGAATGGATCCTTCCCTCTGTCAAAACATTGCTGTATCTGTGTCCATTATAGCTTGATGCTTTTCTTAAAATATTTAACAACGAAAAAGAGGATGATTGATATAGTTGTTACAAGGACTCCTATAAGAGCAATATAGTGACCCACATCTTTTATACTCTCCTCCGACAGTACACTCCACCCAATAAAATATCCTATTGATGCAATAATACTTGCTGGCGGTATGAGAAAAAGTGCCGTAGACCATATAAACGTACCAAAGGGTATAGGTGTAATTCCAAATATGTAATTGAGAGGTCCTGATGCAAAAATAGGGTCGAACCTTGCAAAGGCAACAATTTTCCATCCATTCCCTCTTATTACATCAAACAACCGGAGCCATTTAGGGTTTTGCAGCTTTCTTTTACAGTAATCATGTGCCAAATATCGCGAAATTATAAACGAGCAACTTGCACCACAAGTTGCTCCAATAACAGATATCAAAGTGCCCCAGAATGGTCCCCAGAGAAGACCAGCGCCTAAATTCATCGGCAATGTTGGTAAAACAGAAATAGTCATTATAATAAATAAAACAATATATAAAAAAGGTGCGAGAATTTTATTATTTTGAATAAATATGAAAATGCTCTCAGGCCTAATTGTCCAATATTTATTAAGGAAAAATACTATTAATATTATTATAATGAAAAGAAGCAAAAAAAATAG
>CAIOJS010000391.1 GCA_903858655.1 uncultured bacterium
GGTATGACATCATATCGGGGAGGTATGACATCATATCGGGGAGGTATGACATCATATCAGGGAGGTATGAAAGCATATCGGGAAGGTATGAAAGCATACCGGGGAGGTATGACATCATATCGGGCAGGTATGACATCATATCGGGGCAATATGACATCATATCGGGTCAATATGACATCATATCGGGGAGGTATGGTCTCATATCGAAAAAATATAAATATAATGTCTCTAGACTAAGCTTATTTGCAGTGAGTTAGAAAATGGTGATAGATGGGCGGATTTTTCATTATTTTTTTATTCGAAATTTAAAACCATAAAAAATAAATTAAAATTTCTTGTTTCGAAGATTTATTTATCTTTGCTGAAATTATTATAGCCCTTTATTCGGATATGAAACAAAACAAAGATAGCTTAATTTTGATAGTTATGATGGCACTGAGCACGATGCTAGTGTTTTTTTGCATACATGCCGGTCATAATTGGGGCGACGATTTCAGCTTGTATATCGCGCAAGCAAAATCATTGGTCACGGGCACGATAAACCAATTATTTGTGCAAAACAAGTTTACGATTCAAAACTCTACCAAAGATTTCGGACCCTATTTAGCCCCTTTTGGCTTTCCGGTATTATTGAGCCCGATATATTTTGTGTTTGGCATCAACTTCATCGCCTTCAAATGGCTGTGTGCCCTGTTTTTAATTTTATCGGTGCCTATGCTCTACAAACTTTTCAGACCGCATTTGGCGAGCAGCGTTTATGTGTTTATCCTCATGGCGTGCCTGGTGTTTCATAGCGAGTTTGTTACATTTACGGATAATATTTTGAGCGATTTGCCTTATTTCTTTTTCAGTCTGCTGGCGCTTTGGCTGATGCAACAAAAACCTAGCATCTTACGCCTGCTGATGTTGGGCACGAGTATTTGGTTTGCCTATTTTATCCGCGACATCGGCATCGTGTTGCTTCCAACGCTTTTCGTGTATCAAATCCAGGGATTTGTTGCCGACAAACCAAATAAAAAACAATTGATGCGCGCTGCCTTGCCCTATGGCGTCTTTGGGGCGTTTTTTCTGATGATTTATGTGCTGTTGCCTCATGGCAGTGCAAACAACTTTAGCGTGATAGCCTCTAAATTTTCGTATGCTTTGCTCAAAGAAAATATAATAGATTATATGAGTCTGTTTCTGGCTTATTTTCATATCACGAAGTATTATCTTTTGCCTATTCTCATTCTTATTTTCATTGGTATGGCAGTTGGCATCAAACGGAATTTGCATTTTGTGGTGTATTGCTTATTGATGTGTATGATTTTGCTGGTTTGGCCCGGAAAATATCAAGGCACGCGGTTTATTTTTCCGCTCCTGCCCTTCGCCCTATTTTTTATGTTGAAAGGTGCATGGTTTATTGTTGACCGCGTTAAAATTAAAGAACGCTATTTCATGCTGCTGCTGCTGCTTTATCTTGTTATATTTTTGTTTTTCAATGTGAGGGCTATCCTTCTTTTTAGCCATCAAACCACCAATCAAGCCTACACTCCCGAAATGCAACAGCTCTATCATGAACTTCCTGCTTACGTGAAATCCGACGAAATCATCGGCTTCGACAAACCCCGTTTGCTGCGTTTGTTCACCGATAGAAATGCAATATGCACCGACACGGCTATGTTTCAACAATCCTGTGCCACATATTTGTTGATTCCAAAAAACGAATATAAAAACACGGTTTCGAAATTCAGCAAGGTTTATGAAAGCCCGAATTATGTTCTTATTAAAAAAGATGAAACGACCTCTGTGCACTAAAAATATCCTTAGCCGATTACATGGTATTTGGTATATAGTAAATGGTAAGTGGTATTTGGTATTTGAAGCTTAGTGCTTCTTAGTGCTCTTAGTGTCTCCGTGGTTTTAAGAGTTACACAGAGATATTATGCGGCATTCGTAATTCGCAAATTCGTGATTCGTAGGGGCTTCCCTTGGTATTTGGTTCTTGGTATTTGGAATTTGAATCTTAAAATTTGAATCATTTGAAGTTTGATACGTATATTTTGTGTACTTTTACATCATGGAAAAAAAATACAAAGCTTTGGTTGTGGGCGCCACAGGGATGTGCGGCTCACTGTGTGTGCATCAATTGTTGAAAGATGCTGATTATAGAGAAGTTGAAACTTGGGTGAGGCAGCCTACGGGGCTTCAACATCCGAAGTTGAATGAACGAGTCATAGATTTTAAAAGTTTGGATACGATGGAAGGCACAGATGCCGAACATGTGTTTTGCTGTTTGGGCACCACGATAAAAAAGGCGCGGAGTAAAGCGATTTTTTATACTATAGACCACGATTATGTTATTTCGATAGCAGAAATGGCAATGCGTTGGGGCGCGGAACGCTTTGCGTATATTTCGTCTATTGGCGCGAGTGCCAACTCCGGGAATTTTTATTTACATACCAAAGGGAAGGTGGAAGAAGATTTGCAGGCAACACATTTGAAACGTTTGTTGATATTTCGCCCATCCTTTTTGATTGGAGAACGTGGTGAAAAGCGATTTGGAGAAACAGTGGCGAAGGCAATGATGCGGGCGTTTGGCTATTTGTTGGTAGGGCGTTTGTTGAAATATAAAGGTGTGGAAGCTTCCTTGGTGGTGAAAGCGATGATAGCAGAGGCGAAAAAAGAAGCGACAGGTGTGACGATAATCGAGTCGGACAAGATACAACAGTATCGCGACTTAGACGCCTAAGTCCTTTTAGCGAAGGCGATGATGTGTCCGTCGAAGTCTTGCACGTAGGCTACTTCATGTCCCCAATCGCGCAAGGTGGCATCGCTCACGTGTTTGGCACCGTGTAATATGGCTGCTTGCTGACTAAGGGCAGGGTTTTCCACCATCAGATAGAGTTCGCAACGGGGGATGCCATTGCCAAGAGAGGGATGTTTGGTGCTCTTTTGTAATATTTTGGCGATACCGCTTTCGGGCATCAGACCAAGTTTACACAAGGGGTTCAATAGGAATTCGGTCATGCCCGGCACGTCAAGTATGGGTTCGTAGCCCAATATCTGTTCGTAGAAGTCGCGGCTCTTGGCTTGGTCAGCCACGTAGAGGATGATTTGGAAATGATTGTCTTGTTGAAGCATTTTGATTTGAGATTTTAGATTTGAGATTTATGATTTAAGATTTGTGAATATTTATTAGCTATATAACAATGCAACAATATAACAATTCAACAATAGAACCGATAAAAACTACTTCCTACCTATAACTTTCATAACAGCCTCCACCACATTCACAGTGTCTAAGCCAAACTTAGTCATGAGTTCTTCGGGGGTGCCGCTTTCACCGAAATGGTCGTCAACGGCAACCATCTCGAGGGGTGTTGGGAGTTTTCTTGCCAAGAGTTGAGCAATGCTGTCGCCTAAGCCGCCGTTCATCATGTGTTCTTCGGCAGTAACCACGCAATGAGTTTTGGCAACGGAATTTAGGATAGCTTCATTGTCCAAAGGTTTAATGGTATGTATGTTGATAAGTTCGGCTGCTATACCTTTTTCTTTCAGGATATGAACGGCTTCGAGTGCTTTCCACACAAGATGCCCTGTGGCAAAGATGCTGACATCCTTACCTTCCGTAAGCTGCAAAGCTTTTCCAATGACAAAAGGCTCATCTTCGGGAATAAACACAGGGACTTTAGGACGTCCGAAACGGAGATAAACAGGACCTACATGTTCGGCAATAGCCATAGTGGCGGCTTTGGTTTGGTTGAAATCACAAGGATTGATGACCACCATGTTGGGCAGCATCTTCATCAGCCCAATGTCTTCCATAATTTGATGCGTAGCGCCGTCTTCGCCAAGGGTGATGCCTGCATGGGAAGCGCAAATCTTCACGTTTTTGTTTGAATAAGCCACGCATTGACGAATTTGGTCATAGACTCTACCTGTAGAGAAGTTGGCAAAGGTGCCTGTGAAAGGAATCTTTCCGCCTATGGTCAAGCCGGCAGCTATGCCAATCATATTAGCTTCGGCAATGCCAACCTGAAAGAAACGTTCGGGGAATTCTTTGACAAAAGCGTCCATCTTCAAGGAACCGGTAAGGTCGGCACACAGCGCGACTATATTCGTATTGTTTCTGCCAAGTTCCAACAGCGCTTCGCCAAAACCTGAACGGGTGTCTTTTTCTCCAATTTTTTGATATGTTCTCATGTGTATGTATTAATAAAAATTAACTCTGGTGGTCACACCGGATTCTATTTTAAATGATTTTTCGAGGGTATAGATTGCTTTAGTTGAAAATTTCGAACGGAATATCACGCGATATTTGCCCGGCAACAGATATAAAGTCTCTTGCCCGCCTTCTTCGTTCAAGGTATAAATCATGGTGAGTTTATTATTTTCTTCGAGATAGATAGACCCATAGCCTCTCATGGTGGGCTGTATGATGACAATGCCGGGCATGGGAATTTCAACGGAAGTAGTATAACTTTGCTTGATTTCAACGTCTTTGATTTGCAGACGGGGCAGACTCAACACTTCCAAATCATACTTGCCTGTGATGTATTTTGTTTTTTGATCGAAGGTTTGCACGTTGAGGGTCTCCATTTCGCCTTTCTTACGGACAATGCAATTGAGGTTTTTGATAGAAGGGGAACTGCTCCCACTCATTTTCAACTCCATCATGCCTTGTGGAGCATCAATGGGAATGGTAGTATGCTTGCCCGGGGTGATGACAACGCTGTCTTTAGTAACAGGAGGAATGGTATGCACAACAATATTATAAGCAAGCAAAGGATCGAGCACAAGCGTATCGGGCAAGCCCATATTGTTGAGAGTCTGAACAAAATTATATTTAATGCTGCCGGAGAAATTATCATAAAAGGTCATCCCAACATTGGTTTCGGTAGGTTTTCCGTCTGAATCCAACAGATTCACTTGAGCGGTAGTCGAGTTCAAAGCTTGAGAAATGACGACCTTCAAAGCATTGCTGAAGTCCTTCTCAGTTGTAGCATCAAAATAAGTTCCCACGCAATCAAAAGATTGTTTAAAATTCCTTCCTATACCTATAATAAATGGTTTCAATGCGATGCCCTTCTTCTGCAAAGCCAAAGAAACCGCGCAGGGATCGCCACCACACTCTTCCAAACCATCCGTAATCAACACAATGATGTTGCGACAATTTTCCATGGGCGGAAAGTCATAACCAGCCGCTTCAAGAGAAGCTGCAATGGGTGTGGTTCCTTTTGGATTGATGGTTTTCAGTTTGTTTTTAATCTTATCAATGGTGGAATAGCCTATCGGGATTTCGAGTTTTGAATCATCGCAATCTTGCGGAGGATAGGTCTTTTGATGCCCGTAAACACGCAAACCCAATTGCAAATCGGGCACATATCGCAAACTGTCTAACAGTTCACACATGAGTTTGCTGGCAATAGAAATCTTTCTGTCGCTCTGCCATTCGCCCAACATGCTTTGCGAAGCATCATAAACAAAGAGAATGCGGGTGATAGGTTTCGGCTTTTCTTTTTCCTTAGTGATGACTTGCGAAAAAGCATTTGCAGACAACAATAGGCTGCAAAAGAATAACAGAAAGAATTTCAAAATAGGATATTTCATTATGTATAAGTTCGATTAATAATCGCCAAGCGTGACGGGCAACTGTGCCAAAGCATCTGCCAACTGCTGATCGTTGGGAGCCACACCATGCCATTTGTGAGTGCCCATCATAAAATCAACACCGAAGCCCATCTCGGTTTTCATTAAGATAACGATGGGTTGCCCTTTACAAGTATTTGCTTTGGCAATTTTAAGCATATCAATCACCTCAGGAATATTGTTGCCATTCATCTCCAAAACTTTCCAACCAAACGCTTTGAATTTAGCCGGTAAATCACCCAAAGATAACACCTCTTCCACGGGACCGTCAATTTGTTTTCCGTTGCAGTCAATGATAGAAATCAAATTATCTACTTTCTTGGCAGCGGCATACATGATGGCTTCCCATATTTGACCTTCTTGCAATTCACCATCGCCGTGCAGGCTATACACCAAATGAGTGTCTTTATTCAACTTCTTAGCCAACGCAGTTCCAATGGCATTCGACATCCCTTGACCTAAAGAACCTGAAGCCATGCGAACTCCCGGAAGATGTTCAGCAGGTGTGGGATGACCTTGCAAACGGGTGTTCAATTTGCGGAAGGATGCCAATTCAGAGACGGGAAAATAACCAGAACGGGCTAAGACGCTATACCAAGCTGCGGAAAGATGTCCGTTGGATAAAAAGAAAATATCTTCATCATTTCCGTCCATATTGAATTTCGAATGGTGTTCCATCGCTGAAAAATATAAGCAGGTTATGACATCTGTACATCCCAAAGAACCTCCCGGATGACCTGAATTTACTGCATGTATCATGCGCAACAAGTCGCGTCTGACTTGGGTTGCAATGTTTTTTAAATAGTCGTTTGTAAGCATAAATATTTTTTTTCAAATATATTACTTTTTCTTTTCATGGCGTATGATTGTTCAAAAAAAAAGAATAAGTTTTTAAAAAGCCTGAATTTCTGCAAATTAAAAATCTATTTAAGATTAATTTTTATGTGCATATCCAAACAAGAAGCAAAAATAGTTACATTTGCAAAAAAATAAAGATTTATGGGTTTGAATTGTGGAATAATTGGTTTGGCAAATTGCGGCAAAACTACCATCTTTAATTGTATGTCGAATACAAAAGGACAGATAACGAACTTTGCTTTTAGTTCGAATAAGTCGAATATAGCAACAGTAAATGTGCCTGACGAACGTTTGTTTGTCTTAGAAAAATTAGTGAAAGCTGCGAAAGTGGTTCATGCTGCGGTCGAAATTGTGGACATACCCGGTTTGACAAAAGGCTCGAGCAAAGGCGAAGGCGTCGGGAATTCTTTCTTGTCGGACATTCGACAAACGGATGCTCTCATCCATGTGATTCGTTGTTTTGATGATGAAAATCTTCCGCACATCGAAGGATCTGTCAATGCAGTTCGCGATAAAGAAATCATTGATTTGGAATTACAGATTAACGATTTGGACTTGATTGAACGGAAAATAGTTCGGACAGAGAAGCTGTTAAAAACTGGTGACAAAGATGCCAAACATACGTTGGTAGTATTGGCGAAATACAAAGCCCATTTAGAATCATTAGAATCGGCACGCACCTTGGATATTCCGGCAGAAGACCGTAAACTTGTTCGCGATTTGTGCCTTCTAACTGAAAAGCCGATGATGTATGTGTGTAATGTTGACGATGCTTCTGCTGTGAATGGGAATAGTTATGTAGATAAACTGAAAGAAGCCGTGAAAAACGAAAACACCGAAGTGCTTATCGTTGCCGGAAAAATGGAAGCAGATATCGCCGAATTGGAAACCTTGGAAGACCAGTTAGTATTTCTGAATGATGTAGGATTGACTGAGCCAAGCGTCAACAAATTAATAAAGTCTGCTTATAGCCTTTTGAATCTTCGCACCTTTTTCACTGCAGGACCCAAAGAAGCAAGAGCATGGACCATCAAATCAGGCATGACCGCCCCACAAGCTTCGGGAGTTATTCATTCCGATCTTGAACGAGGATTTATACGCGCAGAAGTAATGAAATATAATGACTTTGTTACTTTAGGCACCGAACATGCCTGCAAAGAATCAGGAAAATTTCATGTTGAAGGAAAGCATTATATCGTAGAAGAGGGTGATATTATGCACATCCGTTTCAATGTGTAATTGGTTAATTGGTCAATTGGTTAAATAGTCAATAGGTCAACTTACTCAACTAATCGACATAGTCAATATAATCGACTTATCAACATAATTAACTTAATCAACATAATCAACTAATCCCCCCTAATTATTCACAGTGCCTTAGTTTATCCGACAGATTAATGCGACCATATTCTTTCGCTTTCTTCCAATCGGCACAAGCTTTTTCTTGCTGATTTGTGGATTGATACAATTCACCACGATTATAATAAGCATCAGCAAAGCCCGAATTGAGTTCAATAGCTTTGTTGTAATCGGCAAGGGCACCTTTATAATCCAATAAGCTAAATTTCATGTTGCCACGATAATAATACGGTTGGTCGAAAGTGGGATCGGCATCAATGGCTTTGTCGAATTCTACAATGGCTTCTTTAATTAGATTTTGATTCATTTTATGCATCCCTAATTTATTAAACTCCATCGCTTTTTCCCTTTTTGGTGTGCAGGCAACCAACAAAGAAAGCGATACTAATATCAAAAATATTTTTTTCATAATAAGCGTTATTAAAAAGCACTACAAAGTAACATCTTTTTTTTCATATAATAAAATGTTTTGTTGCTTTAAACCTTTATTGTTTCAAACTATCTAAAGAGAAATTTTAATATGCACTCACAATCAGACGAAGAAATCATACAAAAACTTCGAAATAAAAACTCCTCCCATCAGGGGTTTAATTTGTTGGTGCATACCTATCAAGAAAAAATCTATTGGATGGTTCGTAAGATTTTGATTTCGCATGAAGATACCAACGACACCGTTCAGAATGTTTTCTTAAAAATCTGGAATAATTTTGAAAGCTTCCGTGAAGAATCAAAACTTTCCACCTGGATTTATCGCATCGCCGTGAACGAAGCATTGGCTTTCCTGAAAAACAAAAAGATTCTGAATTTCATACCCTATTTCAGTGTAGAGCAAAAACTCGCCAATTCTTTGATAGATGACAACTTTTTTCAGGCAGACGAGATTCAATTGAAGCTGCAAAAAGCCTTGCTGAAGCTCCCCGAACGTCAACGCTTGGTGTTCAATATGCGCTATTATGATGAATTGCCTTACGAAGAAATCTCCGCCATTCTCAACACGAGTGAGGGCGCATTGAAAGCTTCCTATCATATTGCTTTCAAAAAAATCGAAAATAATTTACGCAATGATTAAACCTTTGCCACTATTTTTTATCTAAGTATCTTTACAATGAAAAAGCAAGACAACATAAAATCAAATTCGGAGCCATCGAATCATCAAACGAAATCACAAATCAAAGGTATCCGCAAGGAAAACCCTTTTGTCGTTCCCGAAAATTATTTCGACGACTTGCCTTCGCTCATTCAACAAAAGATTCAACGCAATGAGCCTACCAAAGTAAGAAGAATCGGCTTGGTTCGGGCTGTGGTTTACACATCAAGTGTGGCGGCTGCTATCGTTGCTTTGTTTTTTGTCTTCACGTTTTTGGTTCCCAAAAAGGAAGTCAAGGACACGCAAGTGGCAAGTTTCTCCGATTATAAAGATGCCATCGCTGCCTATCTCGAAGAAAACCTTGATGAAGCCACCCTATTGGAAGTGAGCAGCGACAACCTCGCCCTTTTCGATCCAAATGAGTTATCGGCAGTGGTTAGAATTAATGATACAATCGAACAAAAACAAAACGAAGACACCAAATTCGCTGCGGACACAACCCTCCATGCCGATGATATCTTAGAATATCTTATCAACGAAAATATTGATCCTGAAACCTTATAATTAACCAAAAACAAATATCATGAAAACAAAAGTAGTAGTAATCGGAATCCTGTGGATAACATTTTTGTTGTCCGCCAACGGAGTCGCAAACGCACAAAGCGCCGGCACTCCCAACGCAAAAGTTCAAGACAAAAAAGAAAAGGTGGATGCCATGAAAGTAGCATTCATCAGCGACAAACTCAACCTCACCCCTGCCGAAGCAGAGAAATTCTGGCCCCTCTACAATGAATTTCAAGACCGCAGAGAAGCTTTACGCAAGGCAAACAACCCAAAATTAAAAACCCTCAAAGACATCAAAGCCGAAAA
>CAIOJS010000392.1 GCA_903858655.1 uncultured bacterium
ACCCTCTTTCGCTAGTTGGCTGTTTGACAGTTGCCTAGCCTAAGAGGCAGGCGACTGTCAACACGCCGATAGTAAGTGCCGTAGGCTTGCAAGCCACTATGCTTTAGCATGTGGTAGTTTACCAAAGTGTAAACAGAGTCAGTTTCCCATTATTTTGAATTTTATGATCTTTGCTGTATATTATACGAATTGAAGATAAAAGGAAAATACGAATTATGGATAACGCGGACGATTCAACTAACCCAATAGATACAAAACATATAAAACCATTTTTCAAGTGGGCTGGTAATAAATATCATCTTATAGAAAAAATTACTAAATATTTTCCAACTAAATATAATAGATATATAGAGCCATTTGTAGGAGCGGGGGCAGTAGCTTTTAATATTCAATGTAACAATATTTTAATAAACGACTCCAATAAAGATTTAATCAATACTTATTTATGTCTTCAACAATATAAAGAGTCATTTATAGCTGATTGTAACAATATGTTCATAACAGAAAACAATACACTCGAACAATACACCTTATTAAGAAAAGAGTTCAATGAGACAACTGATATATATAGAAAGTCAATTCTATTTGTGTATTTGAATAGACATTGCTTTAATGGTTTATGTAGGTATAGCGGAAAGAAAGGTAATTTTAATGTGCCTATGGGTAGATACAAAAATCCTCAATGTCCTATAAAGCAAATGACAACTATCATGCCTATATTAAATAATTTCAAAATAAAGAATGTTGACTATAAAGAAATACTTACTGACTCTGATAAAGGGGATATAGTCTATTGTGACCCACCTTATTTACCATTATCAGATACATCTAGTTTTACATCCTATACAAAAGAGGATTTTCTTGCTAAAGAACACATTGAATTAGCAATGCTTTGTTATCAAGCATCTATAAGGGGTGCAACCGTTATAGTGTCTAATCATTGGACACCATTATCAGAACAGCTATACACTACATATAAAGCGGAATGCGAGACATTTGAAGTTAAAAGGGTAATCTCCGGCAGAGATAGCAACTTCAAAGCTCAGGAGGTTCTAGCCGTATTTAAAGCGAAAAAATGAGCTTTATTGAGCTTTGGAAAGATTTTTCAAGATTTCTTCAAAAAACCATTTGACTTTCGATTTTTGCGAGGTATATTTATTAACATGTGAACGATGCATCCACAACGGAACAACGGAACAACGGAACAACTCAGGAGAATCTGACAATGACCACTGCAACAATCGAATCCAACGCCTCAACGACCGCCGAAACCCTCAACCCAACTGTGTCTAAAATTTACGTAGTGAATCGGGAAGAAATGACCGAAGAAGACCGCAACAAAGCCACATCTATCCTTCAGAAAATGTTGGATAGCAAGCGCCATGTTTCCTACACCGCCATTAAAACGGTCATCATGCCAGAAGAAGCAAAGTTCATTCTTGAAAATTGCAACAATAACAATCGCCCCCTCAAGGAAAACAAGGCGCGTTATTTTGCCAATTTGATGACAGCGGGAATGTTTGGGGCTAACAGTGGCTCTATTACTTTTGACCAATATGGCAATCTGGCTGACGGACAACACCGTATTTTTGCGAGTTATTTGTCTGGCGTTCCGCTTGAATGCACTATCTTGCGTGATTTCCCGGCTTCCGCAAAAGTCAACATCGACCAAGGTACGTTGCGTTCAACTAATGACGCAATGCATATCATGGGACATAACAATGTAACCTCAAATATGTGTCAAGTTTTGAACGCCTTTGTAAACCTCCCCAACGTCGGCAAACCGTCACCCATGGAAGTTGACAAACTTTTGGGCAACAAGCGTATTGTGGAGGCTTGCGAATTTGCCCTGAATTTGAAGGGCAAAGGTAAGGCTAATTTGTCCGCTTCCATTCTTGGGGTTTTTGCTCGTGCATTCTATAACGGTAAAGATGTCGAAAAAATCAAGCGGTTCGCACATATCGTTACCGTACATGCCGATAATATTGTTGATGAAGCCGCCTCTTATGACAGTTGCGAGCGTGAAGTTTTGCGTTTCCGTAACTGGTACAATGCTTTTGATTGCAAGGGTGGCAATGCTCGTTCAACTCTTGTTCCCCGGTGCTCCTTTGCCTTGCAGAAATTCCTTTTGCAAGAACAAAACGTCCCGCGTACATCATACAACAGCGACAGCGTATTTGTCGATGTGATGGGATGCGATCCGTTCGCCGTTGCAGAATGCACGGAAATTGTGAAACGCTACCAAGCTATGCGCAAGTCCAAGTAACCAAGTCGGCAACCAGTAACAATCAGCCGGGACTAATCATCCCGGCTTTTCTTTTTTTATTCTACATCCTAACTCTCTACTCTAATTCCAGTAAATTTTACTGAATTAACAAACATTAGAGTAATAGATTATTAACTCCAACAAATATTTTCAACTAGCATTTGCAATTACATAAATCTATGATAACTTATCTATATAACAAAGGTAAAAAGGAGCAATGTACAATGTCACAAACTCTCAAAATGTTTCATGGAAAACACGAAGTCTCTGCTTGCGTTACTTGCTGGGATGAAAAACTGGAATACTCCGATAAAGAAGAAACCGGCAAAGCATTAGGCTGGCATAAATTCGCCTGTAAATGCCTGTCCTTTGTCACACGCGAACCCATTGAAGTCAAACACACCATCTATGCCAGCGATATTGAAGTGTGCCTTAAACTGCTTAATCACTGGAATAAGGAAAACAAAACGTTCAAATATTTCTTGTGTAGCATGTATCAATAAGTATTGATTAGCACAATACTTATTATACAGAAAACAGGAGACACTCAATGAATGACAAAACCAAAACTATGATTCACGACACAATCGCCAGCGTCAACAAAACCATCAACATTCACATGCCAAAGTTGGAAAAACAAAGACTTAACAAACCACCAAACACGTTCATACTTGACCACATTGATTTAGTTGAACCGACTTTCAAACCGCGATTTGAGTTACATTCTAACTTCAAGTAACCATATCGCCATAACGTCATATCGTCATAACGCTGGGACTAATGACTCTCGGCGTTTTTTTTGTGTGTTTTTTACGAAGGTGAGCGGGAAAGCCCACGGTCGAGTTCCCACGAGACTGGCGCGAGTCTTC
>CAIOJS010000393.1 GCA_903858655.1 uncultured bacterium
ATATGCTTTTAATGCATTTGGATTAATGCGAATTGCTTCCTTAAAATGAGTAATGGCACTTTCTTTATTCCCTTTAATGGCCATTATATTACCAATATTAAGTTCCGCATCATCTTGTAGTGGTTTAATACGTAAAGATTCCGAAAAGTGATGGAGCGCCTCTTCATAGCTTTTTTCTTGCTTGGCGAGATAAAGTCCTAGGTTATAATGTGCCCAATAATTGTTGGCAGTAACTTCCGCTGCATGTTGATATAAGGTGCCACTATTCTGCCATGTTTTTACTTGTAAATGTGTTAAGGTAATGAGAATAAGAATGATAACCTCGGCTCCTAATGCAAAAAATATTTTTAATTTAGGCCATCGTCGGACGACTTCTGCCAAACCGTATGTTATCATAATAAAAATGCCGATAAGTGGAATATAGGTATAGCGATCAGCCCTTGCTTGTACACCAACCTGTACTAATCCTATTACAGGGATCAGCGTTCCCAAGTACCACAACCAACCGACAATCAGGTAAGGCCTCCGCAAGATAATAATGATTGCTGATATTATGAGAATTAAAACGACACTTATTGCTATGTGTCCGTTGCTAAGATTATTGCCGTAGGGATAAAAGACGGCAAGCCCATCCGGCCAAAACATGTCTTCTATATAGCATATGTAAGAAACGAAAGTGTTGGCTATGCGAGTTTGTAGCGGAAAGCGCTCTACATCTTTTATTATATCCTTCTGGGCATAAATTGTAATTATGATTGATACCAGTGTGACTACAAAGAAAGGTATTTTTTCCTTGAGGAGAGGGAAAATCGCTTGCCAATGAAAATTGATTTCTCCCCACCCTATATCATTATTAGGTTTACTAACATTATCTTTTTTTGCTTTTTGCTTTATATCTATTTTTCGCTTTCTCTTATTTAATTTTTGAGGGGCATTTTCCGTAGGGGCTAAGTTTTTGTTTTGTGTCTCGCGGAAACGGCCGAAAGGCCAGAAATCAAGAAGCAAGAGTACAAAAGGCAGGATGACTATCATTGGTTTAGACATGATGCCTAAAACAAAGAATATAAAAACAAGCAGGTATCTTTTTGCATCCGGTTTTTTTACATAGTAAGCATAAGTCCATAATGTGAGTAAAAAGAAAAAAGTGCTTAAAACATCTTTGCGCTCGGCTACCCAGGCTACAGATTCAACATGGAGTGGGTGTAAGGCAAAAATCGCAGCAACAAATGCAGCTGGCCACAAGGCATCAGTCATCTTTCTGAAAACAATGAAAAGTAGCAGGGTATTGGCAATATGGAATAAGAGGTTAATTAAATGATGCATGCCGGGCTTCAATCCGAACAATTGAACATCGATCATATGGGATATAAACGTCAGCGGATGCCAGTTATTGGAGTGTGTTGAAGTAAATGCCCATACTATTTCCGACGGATCTAATCCCTTTTGCACATGTTGATTTTCTGTCACGTATTCATCGTCATCAAACATAACAAAATCAGCTTTTGTCACCTGCCAGTAAGCAATCAACATAAAGACAACTAGACAAAAGCAGATCAAAAGCATTTGCTTATTGATGGTCTTGGAAGAATTCATCTGGCTTATATCAGTGGGCAATATACCTGATTTGGGGTCTGCCCATTTCCCTTTCTTTAGATTGTTGAATTTCTATTTTTAGATACCTCTATCTTGAGTATCTTGCAAATATCTACTTTCTTTTTTCTGTCAAAAATTATTGCCGCAAGAATGATCCCCAAAACTGTTATGCAAAAAATGTCGATAAAAATTGATAAGAATTTCATTTTTAGGGGGGAGACTATA
>CAIOJS010000394.1 GCA_903858655.1 uncultured bacterium
ATGCCATTAACATCGGTAGTTGTTTTCACATAGTTAGTAACAGCGAATAGATGGATAGGGAATATTAATATTAAACATATCAAACCTAAATTTTTCATTGTCGTCATCTCCTTAAAGTATTAATTGTTTTTCGTGTCCTATTTTTACATCAGGCTTGCAAAATATCTTAAATCCTGCGTTTCTTGCCTTAACACAGAAACTTTCATCTTCGCCCATAAAATCCTCATACTTTTTATCATATATCGGGTTAAAATACGGAGTTCCCAATTTCTCGAAAACGCCTTTTTTAATTAACATAAAACCAAATCCAACAAAATCAACCTCAAAACATTCTTTTTGAGTAATTTCATTAACATTAACCCTTGGTTCTTGATCGAAATACCCAAAACAATAATTACCATTTATTATTCGATAACAACCACTAGCAATGTCTTTATCAGCACTAAGTAAATTAAAAAAATCGTTTCTATTAAAAGTCTGATCTGAATCTATCCATAGCATATAATCATACTCAAATTGTTTGATTACTTGAGTAGCTAACGCCTCCCGTAACTTAAAAATATTTGCCATATCAGACTGAAACAAACCAAACTTGATTCCACACTCTTGGAACCCAGAGATTAAATTTACTAAGCTAACGATAAACCTGCCAGAATACGATTGTCCTGGCAGGCAAACCGCTACTTTCAATTAATGACCTGTAAACCGATAACAGCCGACTTCGTTTGAACTTGTCACTATGGTGACGGCAGTCCCACGCAAAGGCAGTGTTTCGTTATAAACAGGAAACGCAGTCGCAACCGCTGATCCTTTTGGTTGCAAAGTAACAAATTCAACAACTTGCATTTTAGCGGAAATATCGCCGCCTGTGGAACCTGATGTATTTGTGTAAACACCACTTTGCACAATTTTGTTACCTTCGTTACTAATAATAGTCGTGTATGAAAACGCCATTATAATAATCCTCCTTTATGAAGCCGGAATGGTAGGATTATCAATGCCATATAAATAGCACGATACAGCCGCAACAGTCGTCCCAGCGGCATTTAAAACGCCGATGGCATTTAATGTGCGAACAGTTGAACCAGTCGAGCCTTCAACTTTACAAGTAGTGCCAGCGTTAAATGCTTTAACATGGTCGCCAATGGCATAGGTTTCAGCATCCATATAAACAGAGCCAGTGCCTTGAACTAATGCCCAGCCATAATAAGCAGAAGTAAAAGCAACTTGTGGGACAACAATTTGCCCATTACCAGTTGCCGGGGCCGCAGCACCTAATTTAGTTCCACTCCAAGTTAGTTCATAAGGAATATATGCTGTCAATGCTCCCGTGGCATAGATGTAGATATATCTTTTCATCTCAGCCGTACCAGTTTCAACATTAAGAATAGTTCCCAATGGGAATCGACGATCGCTTGTTGGGGTTGTGAACGATTCTTCTGAAATTGCTCCATAGCCTAGAATAGTATAAGCAGTCATTTTTATTTTTCTCCTTTCGTGTGATTAAACAACTAATGCCGTA
>CAIOJS010000395.1 GCA_903858655.1 uncultured bacterium
GGACCTGCAGCGGTACATACAAAGGTCAGCAACTTACCAACGGATACTGCTGGCTCGAGCACATCCCTCAGGGTGGCGTCAATGCCAGCCCGCCTGTTGGCGGGAGAAAAGGTGCTTCAGAAAAGAATTGATGAAAACAATCACTAATAATTATAATCTAAATTAAAATCACATGAAAACAAGAAAAATTTACTTCGGACTTTTGGCAGTCGTGGCTGCCTTTGTATTCACTTCCTGCGGTTCATCGGTGACCCTGACAAGCTGGAAGAATCCTGCCGACAAATCACAAATTTCAAAAGTAGTCGTGATGCCCTTATTCGATAAACTCGAATACATGAAACCTTTCGAACAGGCCCTGGATGCCTATTTCAGCACCCAGGGGCTAAAAGCAATTGGTTCGCTTGATTTCCTGAATCCAAACTTTAAATACAAAGTTGAGGACATCAAAAAGAAATGCGACAGCCTTGGCGCCGATGCTATTTTATTGTTCGTTTATAAAGGCACTGAAAAATCAGAAAACTATGTTCCGCCTATCACTTATTCAACCGGCGGATTTGGCGGTTATTGGGGTGGCGGTTACTGGGGAGGTGGATTTTATGGTGGCGGTGGATTCTATGGAGATGGGTTTTATGGCGGAAGCACTGTAACAACCGGAGGTTACTGGACTACTACTTCTGTTGTAAACCTGAAGGCAAGTGTTTACACGAAGGCTTCAAAGGATGCTTTATGGACCGGCGATATTTCGGTCACCGACCCGAACTATGTGGACCAGGCTGCAACTACGATCGCTCAGGATATTTATGCAGATTGGCAGAAAAACAACCTGTTGAAATATCCTACAGGTAAAAAATAACAGTCTTTATTGTTTGAACCACGTCGTCGATCAAACTGCAATTGCTTGTTTGACTTTGCCGGCGTGCGTTTATAGGGACTGACTAAAAAGGTGTTTTTATTTTCTCGCAGAGGCTCGCTGATGAATAGCAGAGTTGCGCAGAATATTGATAATATGAATTTTAACTCTGCGAAACTTAGCGTAAAACTTTGCGAAACTCTGCGTGACATTTTGTTTTTTACTTTTTAGTCACCCACTTGTTGAAAAGTTTGTGGTAAAATATTTGAAAATCAGATTCTTGAACGTTATACTTAAATAGCTTTGATGTTAATACATAAATCCCCAAAAACATACTGTATATGAAACACTTCATTTCGCTTGCAATTACGCTGTTGCTTTGGGTTGGAATAGCCCAGGGACAAACCTCAAAAACAGTTGGTGGAGCGGGTGCCAATTATGCAACATTGAAACTCGCTTTCGATGCCATTAATGCCGGAACCATTAACGGGGCGATCACCCTGCAAATAACCGGTAGCACCACCGAAACAGCTTCGGCCGTGCTTAATGCCAGTGGAAGCGGTAGTGCAAGTTATACTTCGGTCAATATTTATCCCACAAATACAGGTTACACAATTGGTGGCAATATTGCCGGAACAGTGCTCAATTTAAATGGTGCCGATAATGTAGCCATCGATGGAAGGGTGAATGCATCAGGTTCTGCAATAGACC
>CAIOJS010000396.1 GCA_903858655.1 uncultured bacterium
CAGCAGTAGCTAAAGCTCAACAAGAAGCAGCAGCAGCAAAAGCTAAAGCAAAAGAAGATTCTATTGCAGCAGCAACAGCTAAAAAAGCTCCTAAAGGTGGTGCAAAAACTACGAAACCTGCAACAGGTGGTGCAAAAACAACAAAAAATGCTCCTAAAGGAAAAGGTTGATCTTTAGTAAACTATTATTAAGAAAGGGCTGAATTTCAGCCCTTTTTTTATTTCCCGCAAATTTCTCGACAAAAAGTCATAAATGAATATACTTCCACTGAAACTTCATCAGGATATATTAAATGATTTTCATCATTGCAACCACTCGTTGAGATAATAAACATGCTATAATTTTGGGAACTTAAATCTGGTGATTTAATAATTTTCCCTTCGATTTGTCTCTTTTCAACATAGTAATTCGCAATCTTTTTTGCATCAGCATCGTTTTTTGGAGTATAGACTATGTTTTCTTTTGTGCTTAGTTTAGTATCTTTTAAATCCACAACCTTATATTTTTTTGCCAATAAACGTAATTCATTATATACTGATGAATTGTTTGTTGCAACTTCCTGAACTTTCAAGAAATCCCATTTAGGTTCATATCGAATTACAATTTTTGATACTGCTTTCTTTCCAAGAGCTTGTATTCGTTTAATTTTATCTTCTTTCTTTTCCATCGGAACATTCAAAGTGTTTTCGGTTAATACTAATATTGAATCTGTTCTTTGAAAAATAAAACAATTGTTGGTATCGGAAAATTTCCATCCGTTCGGTAAATGATCTATAAGAATATTTATTATAGCATCCTTGGTATATCCTTTTGTGACAATCTCTTCTTCAGAATATTGTGCTTTTATTTTTTGCGAATATAGTAATACAAATATGGTTGCAATTACTAGTTTTACGTTTTGTGATTTCATGATTTGGTTGTTTGGTTAGTTCTTGTCAAAAAGCGTACCATAAAATTATTTTTTACAACAATCTTTTATTTCTTATTTGTTTTAGTAAATTTGCACCTTCATTAAATATGCATAAAATGGAAATAAATAATATTGAAAGTATTGGAAACAAAGGCAAAGGCGTTCGGTCGGATTGTTTTGTTTCGCTTGAAATCACGGAAGCTGATGGCATTCATATAGAGCTTGTCAGCAAAGTGAAAGTCTTATATGGCAAAAGTATTGTGAAGCTCATAGAAGAAATCTTGAGCTTTTTTGAGATCAAACATGCAAAAGTGGTGTTGGAAGATTCAGGAGCTTTGCCATTTTTAATTGCCGCACGCATGGAAGCTGCCATTAAACTCTTGGTAAAAACCGACAAAAGCTTTTTACTTCCGATGTTGGCGCAAAATAATTATCAAACAACGAAAGAGCGGAATCGTTATTCGCGTTTGTATTTGCCCGGGAATACGAGTAGTTTGATGATTAACGCAGGAATTCACAAACCCGATGGCATTATTTTGGATTTGGAAGATGCTGTTGCACCGGATAAAAAATATGAATCTAGTTTTGTGGTGCGAAATGCACTTCGTAATTTAGACTTTTATGGTTGCGAGCGCATGGTTCGAATTAATCAGGTTCCGCGAGGATTAGACGATTTGGATTTTATTGTGCCGCATAATGTAAATCTGATTCTTATTCCGAAATGCGAAAAGGCAGAGGAAATCCATTTAGTGAATAAAAAGATAGATGAAATCAGTGCTCGTTATACCTTATATAATAGTATATGGTTAATGCCTATCATTGAAAGTGCTCTTGGAGTGATGCATGCAATGGAGATAGCTACTGCAGCTAAGAATGTTGTGGCAATGGCGATTGGTTTGGAAGATTACACGGCAGACTTAGGAGCAAAGAGAACTGCCGAAGCTACGGAATCGTTTTTTGCAAGGTGCACTATTGTTAATGCTTGTCGTGCGGCAGGTATCCAAGCCATTGATTCAGTATTTTCAGATGTGGCTGATATGGAGAGTTTGAAGCAAAACGTATTAAAATCAAAGGCACTTGGTTTTGATGGCATGGGATGCATACATCCGCGACAAATTAAAGTGGTGCATGAGAATTTCGCACCGGATGCTGCAGAAATTATTAAAGCGAAGAAAATCGTGAAAGCTTTTATGCATGCACAAGAAAAGGGTTTGGGCGTGGTTTCTTTAGGTACAAAAATGATAGACGCTCCTGTGGTGAAACGTGCAGAAAAAACTATCGAAGTGGCTGTTTCTTTAGGTAAAATTTCAAAAAATTGGAGAGATGAAGACAATGAAAAAATATGACAAACTAGTTAAAAATGCATTGGGACGCATCGTTCCCACAGAAATCAACGGAAATGATGCGGTTGCATATCGAGGTATAGGAAAATATAAGCCTACTGGTAGAAAATATGCTCCACCCATAGTGAGTTGCGCCGATTATCCTGCCGATGGAAACAAAACTTTGCCGACATTGAAAGAGGCGTTGATTCGGGCAGGACTGAAAGATGGTATGACGATTTCTACGCACCATCATTTTCGCAATGGCGATTTGATTGCTGAACAAATTTTTGATATTGCACACGAATTAGGAGTGAAAGATTTGATGTGGTTTCCTTCCGCATCTTTTGAGTGTCATTCGCCTTTAGTGAAATATTTGGAAGATGGCACCATTCATCATATTGAGGGGAGTATGAACGGCTCTTTGGGCAGGTTTACCTCTGACGGAAAAATGACAGGATTGGGTGTGCTTCGCTCTCATGGAGGCAGATATCAGGCTGTGCAAGATGGGGATGTGCATATTGACATCGCTGTAATAGCGGCTCCTACTGCAGATGCTTTTGGCAATGCTACGGGGGATAGAGGTCCTGCAGCTTGTGGTCTGTTGGGCTTTGCGCTTGCGGATTCACAATATGCCGATAAGGTTGTTGTAGTGACGGATAATATCGTTCCCTTTCCATGCATTCCATGGCAAATTCATGGTAATAATGTGGATTATGTGGTAGTGATGGATAAAATCGGGATACCGGAAAAGATAGTTTCAGGAACTACTGAAATCACGAAAAGTCCCGACCGATTGTTGTTAGCCGAAATGTCGGCACAGTTTTGCGATGAAGCCGGTATTATCCGCGATGGTTTTTCTTTTCAAGCAGGGGCAGGCGGAACGGCGCTTTCAATTGGTGTTTATTTTGCTGATATTTTACGCGAACGCGGCATGAAAGCTCGCTTCGCACGTGGCGGCAGTAATAAATATTTGGTCAATATGTTAGAAGAAGGTTTGACGGATTATATTTTAGACGGACAGACTTTTGATTTGGAAGGCGTGCGCTCGATGCGCGAAAACCCACATCATATCAATACCAGCCCTTTCACAAGTTATAATTATCACGGGAAAGGCAATTTTGCTTCGATGGTGGATGTGGCAATTTTGGGAGCTACGGAAGTGGATGTGAATTTCAACGCAAATGTCGTAACGCATTCTGATGGTGTGCTGTTGCATGGCATCGGTGGATGGCAGAATTGTTTGTTTTCCAAATGTACCATACTTCCGATTCCGTTGTTTCGCGACAGAATTCCCGTGGTGATAGATGAGGTGACCACTATTTGCGGACCCGGTGAATTGATTGATGTGATTGTGACCGAACGCGGCATCGCCATCAATCCGCTACGAATTGATTTGATAGAGAAGATGAAGAACTCGACCTTACCGATCAAGACGATACAAGAACTGAAAGCGGAAGCAGAAGCCATCTGCGGTGTGCCCGAAAAGATAGCTTTTGAGGACGAGATTGTTGCTGTAGTGAAATGGGTGGACGGTACAGTGATTGATTCGGTGAGAAAGATTAAAAAGTAGCAGTGAGTTTTCTATATTGATCGAACGCGTAAAAAAATAATTCACAGCATAACATTTTGGATTTGCAGTTGGTTTGAAGTCCCACCTATGAAAATGACGCAATGATTATTTGTTTGCTCTATATTTAGGTATAACATCTAATTTTTCAATTAAAGAGACGATGCTCTTTGAAATCAACTTATGATATTTTTCATTAGCAAATATGCCACTATCGTTAAAATATGCTCTTTGATTGATAACAGATTTGTCAATTCCTGAAAGAAAGTGAATCCCTTTCCGATGAAGCGATTTTTCAACTGATGCAGTAAATTTAGCTGAAACCACTCGTTCAATTTTCGTTTGTAATCTTATGGGAGGTCCCAAAACAATTAAGGTGATATTCTCATTATTACAATAATCAATTATTTGTTCCGTAAGTTTCAAATATCTTTTTATTGCAAAATAATGGTTCCATAAAAAAAAGCCAGATAAATAATTCATATCAATAA
>CAIOJS010000397.1 GCA_903858655.1 uncultured bacterium
GTTCCTTTACCTTTAACTATTACGGTCAAGCCTGCACTTTCAAGCATATAAATCGCATCCTTAGCTTTCATGTTAACAACATTAGGGATAATATTGCTTTGAAAAGTTTTGTCTTTTTCGAAAATGGAGTTGCTAAAAGTGGAAATTCCAACCCAATCTGAACTGCTTCCATTTGGGACAAATTTAAAATCAAGTCCCTGATAAATTATTTCAATATCTGATTTGTATCCAACTTGAACCTGTGGGATGGAAAGAATAGAAGGCGCAGTACTTTCTTTACTTTTGATATCAACGCGTGTTGCGTAAACTCTATCAGCAATCTCTTTAAAAACGGGGGCAGCTACTTGAGCACCGTAAATTTCAGAACCTTTCATATTATATTCAACAACAATACATGAGAACTTCGGGTCATCAGCAGGAAAATATCCTGCAAAAGAAGCAACATAGCTTTTTAAATATCCTTTGGTTATTGGGTCATAAATTTTTGCGGTTCCCGTCTTGCCGGCAATTTTATATACTGAATTCCTTATATTTGTTGCTGTTCCTCGTATTACAACTCCTTCAAGTAATTTTTTTATTTTCAATATGGTTGCATCTGAGCAAATTTTATCCTTTAAAACGACAGGGTTAAATTTCGTTACCGACACTCCGGTTCTTTTAACTTCTTTGACAAACATGGGCTTCATATATTTCCCATTATTGGCAATGGCATTATAAAAGGTTAATACTTGCATTGGCGTAACTTTCAATGCATATCCAAAAGCAATTCCAAGCAAATCACCATAGCTGACTTTGATGCGTGGTTGTGGTTCATTATCTATATCTATACCTGATTTTTGTGTTAGCCCCATTTTCTCTAGCAGTTGTTGAAACTTTTGTGGATTATGACCAAAAGCTCTATAGGCAATTTCAGTAATCCCCACATTTGAAGATTTTTCAAATGCTTTTGACAATGACACCCTACCATATCCATCTTCATGGGAGTCAACGACTGTACCCCATCCCGGGTAATTCTTTTTCCCGGTATTTACTATTGCATTGGTATCAAAAGTGCCATCTTCCAAAACTGCCACAACAGAAGCAAGTTTAAATGTGGAACCGGGTTCATATAATTCCTCCACTGCATAATTCCGCATTTCTTGATATTCACCATTTTTGTCTCGTGTCAAATTCGCAATTGCCTTAACAAATCCTGTTTGCACTTCCATTAATATCACACAGCCCCAATCTGCATTGGTAGTATCTAGGCTTTTTCGTAATGCATTTTGAGCTACGTCTTGCAAATTCACATCAATGGAAGTGTATAAATCGCAACCATTTTTAGGCTCTATTAAATCTTCATCACTTATTTTTTTCCAACTATTATTGCCTACCTTTTTAAGGGTAATAACGCCTCGCTCTCCTCTAAGAACATTCCTATAATGTCCTTCTAATCCAACAAAATAAGATTTTGTAAGTTGTTTTTGTTTTATAATATTTATTGTATCATCTTCAATCAACGGAAAAGTTTTAAGTTCTGCTAATTGAAGTTCATTCATATTTTTTACAATTCTAGCCGCAGCACCTTTACCAGTAAAAGCAGCGGTAAGCTTTTTCTTATAACTGTCGCGATTGTAATCCTGAAATAAATTACTAAAACATTCAGACAAGGTATCCACATAATGTTCGAACCTATCCTGTTTTATTTTTCCGGCTTTTAAATTTATTTCTACTTTGAATTCGGCTAATCGCTCGTAGCCTATTGTCATTGAAGCCAAGTTTTTAAATGGCCGTTCTCTTCTATCTTTGGTATAAACAATAAGTCCTCCACGATTTCCCATGCGTAATATCGGGAATGTCTTTAATAGTTTAAGCTCTGCATAGGTTGCCTTCTTTCGAATCAAGAAACCCCGATTGCTTTGCATCCTTCCTTTAATAAGCTCTTTTTTGTATTGCTTTTTGTTTAAGCTGTTGCCTTCAAATAAACGACACAAATTCTCAGCAAGGGAATCTATCTTTGATTTAAACACCGTATCAGAAATAACCGAGGAATCCAAATCGAGTCGAATCTCAAAAATGGGTACCGATGTCGCTAGAAGACTTTCATCGTCAGCAAAAATGTTGCCGCGAACAGGATCTATAACCTCAGTTTTGCTATTTATAATGCTTGCTTGTTTTGACCAATAATCGCCTTGTACAAATTGCAAATAAATAATCCTTCCTAGAATTATAACACCAAAAATCAACACCAAAATGTAGATTAAATAAGCTCGCATTAATATGGCTTTCTTACTGTCGATCATTTTTTATTATTGTTTTCAGTTTGTTTGTTTTCAAATATTTTGATTGGAGGAACCACCGACTCTTTTACTCCTGTTTTTAAACTATCGAGATGTGTAGTAACTTCAGATTGTTTGCTGATATGCATTAAATCTGATTTTGACGAGATATATTCGTAATCAAGTTCTTTGAGTTCGTTTCTAACTTTGGTTGTTTTTCGAATAATCTTTTCCGAATAGTAAGAATTAGCAATATAAATCACAACCAAAAATGCTAAATATAAGCCTAATGGCAACAGACGAACCACATTGTCACGTGTAAGTATCGTCCCGTCAAATACACGACGCAACGAAATACCCGAACGCGCCTTTTTCGCCTTCTTTGGCTTGCGAACTTTTGGTTCTTCAGCTTCAGGCTCTACGTCTATTTCCGGTGCTTTATATTCGTTTTTCGACATATCAATTCTTTTCGGCAATTCTTAATTTTGCACTTCTAGCTCTATTGTTTTCTGAATTTTCATTTTCATCGGGAACAATAGGCTTTTTAACGACCTGACTAAATGGAACAGTACTGTTGCCAAACAAATCTTTTTCAATAGTTCCTTCAAAGTTTCCTGATTTCATAAAATTCTTTACCATACGGTCTTCTAAGGAATGATAGGATATTACCACCAATCTGCCTCCCTCTTTTAATACTTCCAAGCTTTGCAACAACATTTCCTTCAATGCTTCTAATTCCTGATTAGCTTCAATTCGCAATGATTGGAAAACTTTAGCCAAGAATTTGGCTTCATTTCTTTTGTCTATTTGACTCGAAATTGCTTCTTTCAACTCTGCGGTTGTTTTTATTCTTTTCGTTTTTCGATAATCTACGATGTGTTGTGCCAAGGATGCTCCACTGCTCAAGTCGCCGTAGTTCCAAAATATTTCTGCCAATCTTTTTTGTGGATATTCGTTGACGATGGAGGCAGCAGACAGCTCTTGATTTTGGTCCATGCGCATATCGAGATCGGAATCAAAACGAGTGGAAAAACCGCGCTCGGCTTCATCAAATTGATGGGAAGATACGCCAAGGTCTGCCAAAATACCGTCAACAGGAATAGCATTGTGGTATCGTAAAAAGTTTCTTAAGTATTTAAAGTTGTTGTTGACCAATTCAAAACGATTATCATCTATGCTATTTTCAATGGCGTCGCTATCCTGATCAAAGGCAATGAGTTTGCCTGTGGTTAAATGGTTCAGGATTTCACGCGAGTGTCCCCCGCCACCAAATGTGACATCCACATAGATTCCATTTGGTTTTATCACCAAACCTTGAACAGCTTCGTGTAATAAAACAGCGTTATGATACATCTTGATTATCTCTATTTTCTTTTTTACTCATTACTTCTTCTGCCAATGCAGCAAATTCTTCCGGTTCGTCGTGCATCAAATTTTGATAGGTTTCTTTTTCCCAAATTTCGATGCGATTTGAAAAAGTGAACAACACAACATCTTTATCAATGCCTGCGTATGCCAACAATCCTTTAGGAATCAGCAATCTTGATGTCGAATCTAGTACTATTTCCGTAGCACCACGATAAAAATATCTCACGAAATCGCGATTCTTTTTTATATAGATATTCAAGCGATTTATCTCATCACTTATCGTTTTCCATTCATTGATGGGATATAAAACCAAACACTTTTCGAAGCCGCGATTTAGCACAAATGTGTAATCTGCAGCAACAGGCAACTGTTTCTTTAATCCTGCCGGAAAAAGTAACCTGCTCTTACTGTCTAATTTACATTCATATTCGCCTATTAAATTCAGCATAAATCTCGATTTTTTTTAGGCTGTAAAGGTACACATTTTTCGTGCACAAACTCCCACTTTTCTGCATTTTTTCAACAAAATAAATTCTTTTTAATTCACAGCACTTTCTAACATACTGAATATTTATAAATTAGCTTCTTAAAATTGTTGATAAATATTTTGATATTTTCAAGTTTCGATACGTTTTTTCAAGTTTCTGAGACTATTTTCCAATTTGAAGATTGGTTTTTTCTTTGCTCATGGATAAAAATGATTTTTTTTGATTTTTTCTAAGGAATTAAGAGGAATTTTTAAGCTCCTCTCATTGATTATTTCGAGGTCTGAATTTTTCATTATGCAATAAATGGATGCATTTTTGTATTTTTGTGCTTTATTACAAAAAAAATATGTTCGATAAAATAATTAATGCTGCAATAAAGTTCTCAGAAAATAATGCATTTTGCATAAACACTGCTTATTACACCTATAAAGAAACGGGCAAGCGCGTTAACGGGATAAAGAATTTACTTAGAAAAAGTTCTTCTCAAAATATCGGAATCGTGATTTATGACGATATCGAAACCTACGCTGCTATATTGGCTGTTTTGTTTGCGGGGAAAACATATATCCCGATAAATCCTCACAATCCGCCTGACAGAAATGATAGCATAGTGCATCAAGCGGAAATTAGCACAATTTTATCGAGTCAAGTGGATGATGTTTCGGAGGTTTTCGCAGACGTTTTAGGCTTGGATGTGATGGATACGACCAATGTTTCTGATAACAATCATTTGCTCGAAAAGCCCGATGTTGACATGGAGCAGAATGCTTATATATTGTTTACTTCGGGCAGCACGGGAGTGCCAAAAGGTGTGCCCATACGATTAAAAAATTTGGACGCTTTTGTGTCGGCTTTTTTTGCTTTGGGATATCAATTGGATGATAGCCATCGTTTTTTGCAGATTTTTGATCTTACTTTCGATTTGTCAATCATGTCGTATTTGATTCCGCTTACTATTGGAGCTTGTGTTTATACGGTTCCTGCTGGCGAAATTAAATTCACGGCAGCCTATTCTATCCTAGAAGATTATGAGATTACGGTTGCATTGATGGTGCCTTCCATACTAAGTTTTTTGCGGAAATACTATGAGGAAATCCGTTTGGAAAAGATGAAATATTCTTTGTTTTGCGGGGAAGCTCTTTATGCTGATTTGACGGAAGGTTGGGCTGAATGTGTTCCAAATGCCTTGGTGCAAAATGTGTATGGACCCACGGAGGCTACTATCTTTTGTTTGACATACGATTGGAATCGCTCAGCGGAGAATAAAAACTTAAACGGAATTGTATGCATCGGCAAACCGATGCAAAATATCGCGGCAATAGTCGTGGATGAAGATTTAAAACCTGTTGCGGCAGGCATACATGGAGAACTGTGCCTCTCGGGAGCGCAACTCACTTCAGGATATTTGAAAAATCCCGAGAAAAACAAAGAAGCATTTTTCACCCTTGATTTGAATGGAACAGCAGAAATCTTTTATCGCACGGGCGATATTTGTTATATAGATGAAGATGGTGATTTTATGTATTCGGGCAGGCTCGATAATCAGGTGAAAATTCAAGGGTTTCGGGTGGAGTTGAGCGAAATTGAACATTATGCACGGGAGTTTATGAAGAATGCAAATGCCGTGGCGCTCACTTCTCAAAATTCAAGCGGGAACACTTTGATTCATCTTTTCGTTGAGAACTTCAACATAACAGATGATTTGCTCGCTTTTCTGAAAACGAAACTTCCAACGTATATGATTCCAAATGAAATCCGAATCATCGGTGTGTTTCCGTTGAATGTGAATGGGAAAACAGATCGCAATGCTTTAAAGAAACAGATATAACAGCATGAATATCCTTCTTAGAATACTACTTTCACCTTTTTCTATCCTTTATGGGATTGTTACTTGGGTGCGCAACCTCTTGTATGATTGGGGTGTGTTGAAATCAACATCTTTCGATACGCAGGTGATTTGTGTGGGAAATATCAACACGGGTGGCACGGGAAAATCTCCCATGATAGAATATTTGATACGATTTTTTCAAGGAGAGAAGATGAAAGTTGCCACCCTGAGCAGAGGTTATGGCAGAAATACAAAAGGCTTTATCTTGGCAGACAACACCTCCTCGGCAATGACAATAGGGGATGAGCCACAACAATTCTTTCAAAAATTTCAAGAGATTGATGTGGCAGTGTGCGAGAATAGACTTGACGGAATACAAAACTTGATGGGGAGAAGTCCCAAACCCGATATGATACTGTTGGACGATGCTTTTCAACATCGGCGCATCAAAGCCGGCTTGACTATTTTGCTGAGCGAATATGGTAACCTCTACGTGTATGATAGTATGTTGCCTTCCGGTCGTTTGCGGGAATATGGATGTGGCGCCAAGCGTGCCGAGCTCATCATCATCACAAAATCGCCCGAGAACCTTACGGAGGCAGACAAAGAACCTATCATCCGTAAAATTGCGCCCCAAGCGCATCAACAGGTTTTGTTTTCGTTTATCGGGTATGGCAACCTCATCGGTTTCAACGATAGTCATGATATGTTGGATATGGATACACAGAAAGTTTCGGATATTTTACTTTTTACGGGCATAGCCAATCCTCAACCGCTTTATAGCTATTTATCAGAACGATGTGCCTACCTCCATACCCTCAGCTTTTCTGACCATCACCATTATACCGCTGCAGATATTCACAAAATATCCGAAAAATATCGTACTATTGCATCCGAAAACAAAATCATCGTTACAACAGAAAAAGATTTTGTGCGCTTATCACATCATCATGAATTAAATCTCCTGACGTCATTTCCCATGTATTATATCCCCGTAAAAATGGACTTTGACAGTAAGGACAAACATAAATTAGACCAAATTCTTATCAATTATGCTGGAAAAAATTAAACAAACCATCGGTTTTATTAAAACCCAAACAAGCTTTGAACCTCAAATCGGAATTATTTTGGGCACAGGCTTAGGCAATCTCGCCAACGACATCCAAATTCAATGTGCTATTCCTTACGCTGACATTCCGAATTTTCCTGTCTCCACCGTCATCGGACACAAGGGACAATTGGTGTTCGGGACCTTGAACGGCGTGAAGGTGGTTGCCATGCAAGGACGTTTCCATTTCTATGAAGGCTACACCATGCAAGAGCTTTCGTTCCCGATTCGCGTTATGAAATATTTAGGGATTAAAACTTTGGTGCTGTCGAATGCGAGTGGCGGTGTGAATCCCAACTTCGAAGTGGGCGACATTATGATAATAACCGACCATATCAATCTGATGGGTACTAACCCGCTCTTGGGTAAAAACGACGACGAAGTTGGTCATCGTTTCCCCGATATGAGTCATGCTTATGACAAAGATATCATCAACAAAGCACTGGCTATCGCTGCCAAAAACGGCATCAAATGTCAGCAGGGCGTGTATGCGGCGGTGACGGGTCCGTGTTTCGAAACGCCTTCGGAATATAAATATATGTATGTTATAGGGGCGGATTGTGTTGGGATGTCAACGGTGCCCGAAGTCATCGTGGCGCGACACATGGATTTGCCAGTGTTTGCGGTTTCTATCATCACGGATTTGGGTGTGATTGGCAAGATAGTGGAGATTTCGCATGAGGAGGTGATACAAGCTGCCAACAATGCAGAGCCAAAAATGACGAAGATTATCTCGGAGTTGATTAGAGAGATATAGCGGCTTTTTTAGGAGTTGTTACACAGAGATACACAGAGAATAAGGAGATACACAGAGGTTTTTTAAGAATTGCTATACAGAGAGACAGAGAGAAACCATTATAAAAACAAAAGATTATGGAGCATCAGGAGTTGACAGGCATTGTGATAGGGAAGGCAATGAGGTGCATAGAAGTTTAGGTCCGGGATTGTTGGAGTCTGCTTATCGGGAATGTTTGTGTTATGAATTGCAGCAAAGTGGTTTGAGAGTTGAAAAGGAGAAGGCACTGCCAATTGTGTATAAAGAAGTGAAATTAGACCATGGATATCGAATAGATTTATTGGTGGAGAACAGACTTGTTGTGGAAATTAAAACTTTGGAATGTTTTAATGAAGTGCATACAGCACAGATATTAACCTATATGAAATTGGGCAATTATGAATTGGGATTGTTAATCAATTTTTACGTCAAACTACTCAAAGACGGCATCAAACGCTTTAAAATTTAGCATTCCTCTGTGTATCTCCGTTTACTCCGTGAATCTCCGTGTAACAACTCCTCCCCTCCAAAATCTCTACTGCACCTTATTGTTGGTTAAATCTATAATTTTTATTTTCCATTTATATTTCTCTATCCAGCATTTTCTCGTGCTGAACAACCACAAGATGCCTCCCGCAGCAGCAGAGGAAGTGGCGATGCTTGCCGTGTTGGATTTAAAGGTCGGATGATCGTTGTTGATCACATTATTCACCACATCCAAGGTGAAAAACATGGCACCAAAACCCATCAAGAGCGTGGAAACAATTTGAACCCCACGTCGGTTGACATACACCCCCTTGATGTCATGCAGATGAACATCGTAGGCATTGGCAATCACCACAGACGAGTCGTCAATGGCGGAGATGCTGCCCGACAGCTTTTTAGGATTGTTTTTGGTGAGGACCGCAATGCCATCGCCCACAGTGAATTTATAGGATTTGCCGATACTCAGATTTTCAAGTATCAACACCTTTTGTGCCTCAGCAACTGTGAGCACATTGAACAAGACGAGCAACAGCCAAATCTTTTTCATAACAGTTGCAGGGCTTCCTGCTGTTTTTTGGTCAGTTTCTTCACCACTTCGTCATACGAATGGTCTATCCATTCTATCAATGTATCGTCGGAAACGCTGCCGTCCACCTGTATGGTGTTCCACATTTTTTTGTTCATGTGATAGCCCGGCAGCACACAATGGTAGCGTTCGCGCAAGTCAATAGCGCGTTCAGGGTCGCATTTCAGATTGAAACTAAACTCCTGGTCGAAACCCGTGAGGGCAAATATTTTGTCCATCACCTTAAACACGAGTGTATCCATGTCGAAAGGGAGTGCTTCCCTTACTCCTTTCTTGGATAGGCAATAGGTGCGAAATTCTTCGATGTTCATTTTATTGGTTTTTTAATTCTTCTACAAAGATACGAATTCTTTTGGTAGTAATGAAAAATGAAAAATTAATAATGAAAAATTGTGGATTGTTGAATTGCTCTATTGTTTAATTGTTTATGTGATTTTCAACCCTCTGTGTAGCTCTTTTGCTCTGTGAGGCTCTGTGAAACAACCAAGAAAAAAATCACATAGACACACAAATAAGACCCAAGCTCCAAATACCAAATTCCAAGCTCCAAGAAAATCACCGCATAGACACATAGACATATAGGAAAATAAAAAATAGAAGATAACATAGTGCTCTTTGTCGTAAAAAAAGAAGAAAATCACTAAAACGCAAAGACACTATGAAAAGCCAATAATTTTTATAGCTAGTCGGGGCGCGACTTTGAGTCGCACTCCGACTTGTTATGTATTACGGGAAACGAAAACTGATAGGTATTTAATGTACACTACTTGGCATAATACGTACACTACTTGCGATAATACGCACACTACTTGCGATAATACGCACACTACTTGCAATAATACGCACACTACTTGTAATAATACGTACACTACTTGTGATAATACGTACACTACTTGCGATAATACGCACACTACTTGCAATAATACGTACACTACTTGGAATAATACGCACACTACTTGGAATAATACGCACACTACTTGGAATAATACGCACATTACTTGCAATAATACGTACACTACTTGGGATAATAAACACACTACTTGCTATAAAACGCACATTGATAGGGACGAATTAATTAAGTCATTGCCATATATATCAGGCATTTGTATAACGTTATACCTTAATGGAGGGGGATAAAACCGAATGAAGCTTTCATTTGGAGCGAAGGCTTCACTAGTAAAAAATATCATTTTTGATGTATGCTAAACTTACAACAAGACTTCTTCAATAATGCATATTTAACCATTTAAAATCAAAAAGTGCTATCTTTAACAAGTAGCGCTTTTTTATTTCGGCACCAAAAAACCTAAAGACGTGATAAATTTATTTTATAGCATCATAAAATTGTCTTATGGCGTCTTATTCTTGCTAAATGGCGTCATAAACTTTATTATGGCGTCATAAGCTTCTTTTTAGACGTCATAAACTTCTTTATGGTATCATAAACTTTTTTATGGTGCCTTACCCTTTTTTTATGGCATCATAAAATTTCTTTATGACCTCATAAAAACGGGGATTACATCATAAAATTTTTTATGGCGTCTTAAGCTCGTCTTTTGGCGTCATAAGCTTATCTTTTGGCGTCTTAAAATTTTTTATAGCGCCATCAAACAAGGGAATGACGTCATAAGCTTCTTTTATGGCATCATAAACTTATTTTATGGCGTCATAAACTTATTTGATGGCGTCCGATAATAAGGGAACGACATCAAACAAAAAAGGAATGATAGCAGAAGGTTTCTTGATGGGAGGAGATAGTTGGGGGATGAGGGCAGTTGAATATGTGATGAAGGGGTTTGACAAAAATGTTAATCTTTAAAGAGGATTTTTATATTAAATTGGAGGTTAAAATGATAGTGATGATGGAGATGAAACCTACGCCAAACTTGGATTTGGGCGGGAATGTATCAAGTTCGGGAAATAGGGCTTGAAAGTTCAGTCGAAATGAAATAAATGAAAGTAAACTTTATCTTACAAGAAATTCTCATTGCTATTGAAATAATTATTACTTTTGCTGCGTAAAATTATAAATTCATTAATGCATCTCATGTTCGTAAATCATTTAATATATGTAAAAACGTTTTTTATACTAATCAATACGATGTATAGAATCTGCTATTTACATTATTGCTAAAGAACAATGAGAAACTTGACACATTTTATCTTTCGAAAAACTTCTGCCAGAAATTATCTGTATGGATCACTAATATTGGTTTTTTGCCTGATGCTTACCTTTGGTGCTGTTAACTATTCGGTGCATAATGCCAAAAAGATTGCTCAAAAAGAGTTTGCTTTGATTTGTAATGATATTAAAACAAAAATATCTGAACGACTTCATGCTCATGCATTGTTGTTGAGGAGCGGTGCTGCTTTTTTTGCCGCATCTGATTCTGTTGAACGCCTTGAATGGAAGGCGTTTGTGAGTCATGAGCAGAATAAGAAAAACCTTAACGGTATTCAGGGTTTTGGATTTTCGATGATAATTCCAAAAAGAGAATTAGATAATCATATTCGAAGCATCAAAAATGAAGGGTTTCCTGATTATAAAGTGAAACCTGCCGGGGATCGAGATATTTATACTTCCATCATTTATTTGGAGCCTTTTTCGGGCCGTAACCTGCGCGCATTTGGGTATGATATGTTTTCGGAACCGGTACGAAGAAAAGCGATGGAAATTGCACGTGATGAAGATATAGCATCCTTGTCGGGCAAAGTAATTCTGGTGCAGGAAACCCATGAAGAGGTGCAAGCCGGCACTTTGATGTATGTTCCTGTTTATAGAAATGACATGCCTACTAATTCAGTTGAGCAGCGAAGAGCAGCCATTAAAGGCTGGGTGTATAGTCCGTATCGGATGAATGATATGATGGAAGGCATCTTGGGGCGTTGGGATGTTATATCACAAAATAGAATTCATTTAAAGATTTATGATAACGACAGTGTTTTGAAAAGCGCTTTATTATACGACAGCCAGATTCGGGATACCACTAATGACAGTCTTTCTCATTCCAACACCGCTTCCTTACCATTAGATTTTAATGGGAAACATTGGCTTTTAAATTTTAGCAAGTCGAATTCCCAAACTCCATTACTTCAAGAGGAGGCACTCATCGTGTTGCTTGGAGGATTAGGATTAAGCTTATTGCTATTCATTTTAATAATACTATTACTCGACACACGATATAAAGCACGGCAAATAGCTAGATTCATGATGGCAGACCTTGAAGAAAGTAATGAAAAATACCGTGGACTCTCGGAAGCAACATTTGAAGCTATTTTTATATCCGAAAAAGGACTTTGTATAGATCAAAACTTGAGTGCAGAAAAAATGTTTGGCTACACCACCGAAGAAGCCATTGGCAGATACGGCACAGATTGGTTGATTCCCGAAGACAGGGAAATGTGCATGAATAAAATGCTAAGTGGGTATGACAAACCGTATGAAGCTACTGCCTTGCGCAAAGATGGCAGCACCTTTCCGTGTATGTTACATGGCAAAATGATGTTCTATAAAGGGAAAAATGTTCGAATTACCTCTTTAAACGACATCACCGAACGCAAGCAAGCCGAAAAAGCATTGAAAGCATCGCAAGATTATCTTGAAAAAATAATAAGCACGATTCCATCACCTGTGTTTGTTAAAAATGATAAGCATGAATTTTGTTTGGTAAACGATGCCCTATGTAAGTTCCATAATCTTTCGAAAGAAGAACTTCTAGGCACAACGGGGTATGAATATTTTCCGAAAGAACAGTATGATGTGTTTATATCAAAAGATGAAGAAGTGTTTTCTACAGGTAAAGGAAACATCAACGAAGAATTAATTACGGATGGTTTTGGAGTAATGCGAACCATTATTACCAGAAAGACATTGTATTTAGATCCATCGGGTATTAAATTTCTGGTTGGAGTGATAAGTGATATTACTGAAATTAAGCGATCAGAACAATTAGTTCAACAAACGCGAATCAACTATGAAAACTTTTTCAACACCATAGATGAGTTTCTGTTTGTTTTAGATGAGCAAGGTAATATTATTCAGACAAACAACACCGTTACAAACCGCTTGGGTTATACGGCTGAAGAACTTTACGGATCTTCAGTTCTTTCGGTTCATCCTGCTGAACGTCAGGAAGAAGCTGGCAGAATAGTAGGCGAGATGCTAAGTGGACAAGCAGAGTTTTGTTCTGTTCCGCTGATAACAAAATCAGGGATTCAAATTCCAGTCGAAACCAGAGTAACACAAGGTTTTTGGAATGAGAAACCAGTAATTTTTGGTGTTACTAAAGATATTTCTCGATTGAGGTTGTCGGAGGAGAAATTCTCAAAAGCATTTTATCTTAACCCTTCTCCTTGTGGTTTGAGTGATGTGGATACACGACAATTTGTTGAAGTGAACGATGCATTTTGCGCTTTGCTCGGATTTAATAAGGAAGAAGTGATAGGCAAAACAACAATTGATTTAGGACTAATGACAGCAGAAACAACACAGGGCTTGCTAAGTAAAATGGATAGCAAAGGAACCTTGATGAGTGCTAAAGCCGAACTGCGAACCAAAAACGGAGGTGCCAAACAGGTGTTGATGTCGGCAGAAAATATAGTAGTTCAAGATAAAACCTACCGTTACACTATTGTTCAAGATATGACAGAGCATAATGCTATAGAGGAATTAATAAAAGAGAAAGAATACGCTGTGGAAAGCGAACGTCTGAAATCAGCTTTCTTAGCCAACTTAAGTCATGAAATTCGCACTCCGATGAGTGGGGTGTTAGGGTTTACAAAATTGTTGAAGAAGCCGGATTTGACGGGCGAAAAACGACTGAAATATATTGAAACTATTGAGAGAAACGGTGAACGTATGCTCAATGTTATAAGCGATATTGTTGATATTTCGAA
>CAIOJS010000398.1 GCA_903858655.1 uncultured bacterium
GTCATTGGTCAGAAAAAAAGCTGAATTTGAAAAAATAGCGCTTGCTAGTTGAATTGAATCAGGAGTCTTGAAACTAAATTCTGCTCTTATTTTTGCCGCCTTTTTTGCAATATCAACATTTATTTCAAAGATATCTAAAGTAGAACTGTTGCATAAAATATTTTCATACGCCTTTATAAGCCTAGTTTCTTTTTTTCGAATAGGATGAACCAATAATTCCATTAAAGTTAGAACAGAGGTTGAAAATTGAAATTTATTTTGTTCATTTGCAGTAAACAATTTGTCTAAAACAGTTGCATACTTAATGTTTTCTTCAATATAATAAATTAAAGGTGCTGTATCAAGAAATACAGTTTTATTTTGAAATTTCTTAATTAGTCCCATGCCTCTCTTTCCTTTGCAAGATAGCTTTCAACATGAACATCTTCCCAAATATCTTTTCCTAGACCTTTAAGTTTAGTAATATTTAAGGCAGTTGGTTTGGCTTTCGCGCGTTTCAACATTGAAACAATTTTCGACATCACGTTGATTTTGCTATTATAGTCAAGTGATTCTATTTCCTGAATAATAGTATTAATATTCGCTGTGTTACTCATATGTATATTTTTGACAAAGATACTAAAAAATCTTTTCCCCAAAATAATTTATTTACATTGATGCGCTTTTTCGTCTCAACGGCTTACAATTAGTTTTTGTGTTGTGATGCCTTGTGTTGTTGTCACTCTAATGATGTAAACGCCTGTGTTGTCAAGGTGTATATTTGTTGTTTTTTCTGTGGTATATGCTTTCAGTATCTCTTGTCCAAGCATGTCTGTTACGCTTATTTCCGCAGGAACTGAAGGCAATGAAATGGTAAACTGCCCTTGTGTTGGGTTTGGATATACCGTTAATGAACATGATGCTACTGCATTGGAGATGTCAGTTGTAACGCCAAAAATATGTTCATAGGTTGTTGCATATTGATATATGCTTGCACAGGTGTTTACAGCATCCCAATTGATAGACCACGTCATCATACCCCGTAAGGAAGGATAGCCGCTTCCGTTTGATAATACATAGGTGCCGGGTTGGGGACCATTGCCGCGTAGATAATTGATGGCAGCTTTTACGCTTGCCGAATCAACAAAACCACCCCCTGCAGCACTGCTGCAAGCAGGTAATCCTACGGCTACTTTGTTGGCAGGTAATCCTGTAAACATCCCCCCTGAGGTATTAAACCCGTGTATGACGGCTTCTGTCATGGCGACGATAAAGTCAGCCGTTCCTTGTGTATAAATCCCTCCATCAATGCCATACATGGAACCGCTGTTATACAACTGCACTTGCAACACATCCAAAGAATCTCTCAAAGCATGTATGATGGGCAAGTAGCCTCCCCATATATTGCCAAAAGCCGATTGTCCGCCTTGCACATAAGCCGTTTCAGGAGCCATCGTCAGTAAAAGTTTATGCGCATGTGACGTATGATAGCTTGCCATGATTTGTTTTATGGCATCAATCAAATTGACTTGGGCTATGCTACCCGGTGCAGCTATGGTGCCTCCACTTATCAATATGGAGTTTCCATTCTCAATATCAATATCAATACCATCAAATCCATACGTATTGATGATAGCAGTCATGGTGTTTATAAAAGCATTTTTATTGAGGGTAGTCGTTAGGTCAATGCTTGTGGTGGCACCTCCAATACTCAACAACACTTTTTTCCCTTGACTTTGCAATGCCTGAATTTTAGTAATCAAAACACTCTGAGAAACAACCTCAGGCGTAAACAACATCGTCATATCCGAAGGAGATGTAGGAACCGCAAAGGCTATTTCAATAACATTGTAGCGATTATCAATAGCATCCAATTGAATGTAGGGCGCGTTTGCATCGGTCCAATTATGCCAATAACCTATCAATGCAGGATTGGGAATTTGCGCTTTACACATTGAAACTACTAACGTTAAAGCAATAAGGGTGAAGAGTTTTTTCATAGTGTTAGATTTGGATTACAGGAGTGGTATTTCTGATTGGTTATTGGTTGATTACGTTAATTGGGAAGCGTCCGAAGTTTGCACATCTGATACCACCTACCCTTTACTTCATTATATTCCCATCTTTATCCCGTGCCTCCACAGCCATAATAATAATTCGCGCAGGAAGTCTGCCTGCTTTTAAAATCGTGGCAAGGTCTTTGGCTTCGCTTTCGGTGAAATTGCCTGTGATGGACGAGTTTCCGTTTGGTATCTCTCCCTGAACCGTGGGGAAGGAGTAAACATAATCGTCGAGCACCATGGCTATCGCTTTGCCGATGTTGTTGGCAGTAACATCCCTCCAAATTTTAGCTCCCTCGGCATTCATCTTTATGCTGATTTCTATTTGTTTGTTGCTGTTGTAGTCCTGACGTGCATCAATAATCTTGTCGGCAACATCGAGCGCGGGTTTGCCTTCGCGTTTGGCTTTCAGGGCAATCAAAGATAGGAGAGATTTGTTTTTTTCGAGAGGCTGTTGGCTCCAAGCAAAATGAAGTTCGCGGGTAAATACTTGCGCAATTTGAGGGATGCGCAACAACTTGTTCAGTTGGGCGGTGTCGGCTATTTGGCAATAACCCACCACGGGTCCGCGCTGTGGATAGTAGTTTCCTTTTTCATCTTGAAGCAAAGCAGGCTGCAATATCGCCATCAAGGGATGTTCCGCATAGTACGCTGCGTAAGACTTTTTGCCATTGTCGCGGTCGCTTCCCTTCATATCGCTTTCCTTCCCTTTATCAATTGCTTTTGATGCATTGCTATCGCTCAGGTCCATCAGGGCTTTTGCTTTTTTGTCGGCAATCTCCAAATAACTATACACATCTTTATAGTCGTAGGTTTCCCAAAACTCCAACTTGCCGTCATATTGGAGGAGTTTCATCACCTGTTGCGGGTCGGCAACATCAGCGAGTTCGAGGGTGAAACGATTGCGGTTTTTAGCTTTTTGAATACTCACCACTTCACAACCTAGCTTGCTGAGGCGGGTTTCAATCACTTTGATGCTACCCTCGATGATATCATCCACTGCTTTGTTCAATTGCTGTATCACTTCCGAATTGGATGCATTAAAAGACATCTGCTGCTTGCCAAGAACGCTGAACACGGATGCCAATCTCCCATTGGGTGAGGTTTTGTTCCATACGCTCTCAAACAAAAGCACGAAATCGGCTGAGTCTTTTTCCTGTAGGAGTTCTGCCTCAAGGAGGGCTTTGTTCAACATAGAGTCGGTGGGATTATTGGAAAGGCTGCGCAAGATGTCGGGCATCGAAAAGCCTAACGTGATGATCATCTTTTTGTCGCCGCCACTTTTAAACCATTTGCACGAGGACAAACTGCCGCACATCAATGCGCATAGAAGCACAAGCGTTAGTCCGATTTTTTTACTGTGTTTCATCTCTTTAGGTTTTTATAGTTTTACTCTTTTTTGAATCCGTGATATAGTGAATGGGTTGATGGAGTTGAATGGTTGATTAGGGAAGGAGCAGAGGGGGCTGTCGAAAGGGAGGCGCACTCCGTCAGCTAACTACTAGCGGTGCCATCTACTCGATTATAGCCAGTGGTAATTTTCTGTTTTATTATTTGTCCTATGAAATTACAACTATTTTCCATTTCGATAACTGTCCAAAAGTGATTTATAATCCTGTTTAATCATAGATTTAAAATGAAAATAAGCGTCAGAGTTACCACCCATTGAAATATACGCCATTTGAATCCCCGCTGCTTGATACTCTCCAAGCATTAAATTGTAATACATCACAAAGTAGCAATCTAAACTTGTCAAACTATATTGTTCTCTAATTGCTTTCGCATTTCGGTTCCATTGTGCTACATAAATACCAAATTCTTCATCGGGAAGATATTGATACTGATATTCAAGTTCAGCTAAGCTATTCAGAAGCATATTATACACGTCTGTTATGAACTTTTTTTCTTCCTTGCAGTTTTTATTTCGGGTTTCAGATTGTTTTCTTTGGTCTTCCTTAATTTGTCGTTGCTGCTCATTGGTTAATTTTTGTATTTCATTATGCCATTTTCTAAGTTTAGAATTTACTATATCTTTATTTAATAACTTTTGGGTTGGTGAAAAGTTAAAATCATATACAACTGCTGTATCCTTGTCATATTGTACTACCACATACTTATTAGTTATAATATTCTGTCCGTTAAAAATGAATTTATAGTAAAAGCTTTGTGGCAACCCATGACGTGTATCATTAATTGCATTGTCCTTAGGATATGGAATAAAAAACTTTGTTGTGGAGATTTGAATGCCATTGTCCGATAATTCTTGTGGATACGTGTCAAGGTTAATGTCTATTACACCATAGTAGGAGTCTTCGGCTGCTTTTAGTTTTGCTAATATACTCCAAGTTTTTTCAAAACGCTCAGTTGAGTCAAATACTTTCCAAATACGGTTCGTTAATGTGTCACAACGAATATCTAATTCAGTTTTAGCTTTTGGTTTATTTTGTCTGTCATAATCTGAAGGACCTAATTTTATAGCTAAAATAATAATAACAGTCAAAATTGCCACACCGACTACAATTGCTAGTGCATATTTCTCAAAGAATTTATTCTTATCAATCATGTGTCCAATTTTTCTGTTTGTCTTTGTCCGAAGCCGAGTGTTTTTTTACCATTGGCGATAACTTGTTTATTA
>CAIOJS010000399.1 GCA_903858655.1 uncultured bacterium
ATATAACAACATGAATAAAGAAGCATCTACGGTTTTCTCACGTTTCAGTTTTAAGAAACATGTAGCCCCATTTTTTCAGGAAAACGGAAAGATACTTCTGCAATTTATCTTCACGCTTTTCTTTATCGGCATCAGTATTTGGTTCATCAAACACGAAGGCACCGAACTGGGCGAAGTGAAAAACGCTCTGGTGGCTGCCAATTGGGTATGGGTGCTCGTCGGCGTAGCGCTAACGGCAACCTATATCCTGTTGATGGGACAAATGTATGTGTTTTCCTTCGCTGCCACGGGCAGTAAAGTATCCCTGATGGATTGCACCTTTCTCTTTATCAAAAGAAATCTAATCAGCATATTCCTTCCCGCAGGCGGCATAGCGTCCTATGCTTTCTTCAGCGGAAAAATTGAAAGCAAAGGCATCCGCAAGTCGCAAATTCTGTTTGCATCCACGATTTATGGCTTTGTGGGCATACTTTCGGTGGTCATCGTTGCGTTTCCCATCTTCATCTATGCCATCATCGAAGGCACCATCGGCACGGGCGAATGGTATGCTTTGGCTACTGTGGTGGCTATGTTGATTGCGCTGGTTTTTGCCTATCGTTCGGTGGTGAAAATGGGGACTGTCTATAAAATTGTTGTGCGGCTGCTGCCTTCCGCCGAAGTTTTTTTGAGCGATTTGCGAACCAATACGATTGAAAAGCGGAAGTTTCTCTTCGCAGTGCTCACTTCTGTGACCATCGAATTTGTTGGCATCACCCATCTTTATGTTGCCATGGTGGCGCTCAACTTCCATCCGTCGTTGAATGCGGCTATGATGGGCTATATCATTTCTGTCATATTTTTAATTGTGTCGCCTTTCCTGCGCGGATTGGGTGCCATCGAAGTATCCATGACCTATATCCTCATACGTTTCGGTTTCGGCAATGTGGAAGCCATTTCCGTCACATTTTTGTATCGTTTCTTCGAATTTTGGTTACCTCTGTTCGCCGGAATTTTAGCTTTTCTTTCGAAGATAAACAAATTGCTGATGCGCATTGTGCCTGCCTTGTTGCTGATGGCATTGGGCATCATCAACATCATATCCGTGTTGACGCCTGCCATTTCTGAGCGACTGATACGTTTGAAAGATTTTGTCCGATGGAAGTTATCCATGCTTCCAACTATTTGGTGATGGCGGCAGGTTTCTTTTTGTTGGTGACGGCTGCTTTCCTTTTGAAAGGCTTGCGAACCGCTTGGTGGTCTGCCATAGTGATGAGCGTGTTGTCCGTCGTTGGGCATATCACCAAGGCAATTGACTATGAGGAAGCCACCGTGGCGCTGTTGGTCATTGCAACTTTGGTAGCGACGCGCAAAGAATATTTCATAAAAACCAATCCTAAGATGCGCATCGTTGGAGTTCAAACGTCCTTGCTGTTGACCTTGGCGGTATTTATTTATGGTATCATCGGATTTTATTTCCTTGATAAAAAACATTTCAACATTGATTTCAATTGGCTGCAATCCATTCGTTACACCTTTCAGAATTATGTATTAATAGGCAGCGCAGACCTGATTCCTGCCGACCCTTTTGCCAAACATTTCCTCTTATCTATCAACATCAGCGGCTTTGTTTCGATGGCGTTTTTGATTTATACGATGGTGCGTTCTTATATTCCGAAAAAATACTTTACGGATGAAGAATTTGCCTTGGCTAACGAATTGCTCAAGTCGCATGGCGATTCTTCTTTGGATTATTTCAAGACGTATAACGATAAGATGCTATTCTTTTCTGAGGATAAAAAAGCCTTCACGGCATATCGTATTGCCGGAAATTTTGCTGTCGTCTTGGGCAATCCCGTGGCTGAAAACATCGCTGCATTCAAGTCTATTTTAAGTGAATTTGATACCTATTGTTATAAAAACGGCTTGAAAAGCATCAACTATCGTGTACCCGAAGAATCACTTTATTTGTATCAAGAACAAAAGAAGAAGTCGTTATTCTTAGGTCAGGAAGGCGTGGTCAATCTTACCAGCTTCACTATGGAAGGCGGCAACCGCAGGTCTATACGCAACGCGGTGAAAAAAGTATCCGACCGTGGGTTCAAAGCCACCATCCATCAAGCACCTGTGAAAGATGGTATCCTCCAAAAAATTAAATCCGTGAGCGACGAATGGCTCCACGACACCGAAAGAAAAGAAATCATCTTTTCCCAAGGGATGTTCATCTGGGAAGAACTCAAGCAACAAACCATCATCACTGTGGAGAATGCAGAAGAAAAAATCGTTGCTTTCCTCAACATCATCCCCGATTATGTGAAGAAGGAAGCCACCTACGATTTGATTCGGAAAACAAAAGATGCACCCAACGGCATCATGGATTTTGTCCTCATCGAACTTTTTACTTATTTAAAAGCGAATAACTATACTACTGTCAATATAGGCTTCGCTCCCATAAGCGGCATCGTTGATGCGAGCACCTTACCCGAACGTTCCATGAAATTTGCTTACGAGAAAATCAAATCCTTTGCACATTACAAAGGATTACGCGAATATAAAGAGAAATTTGAACCCGTTTGGCACAATCAATATCTGATTTATCAGCATGATTATGATTTGTTGCAGGTTCCATCCATATTAACCCGTGTTATTAAACCTTAATACATGAAAAAAGCACTTCTTATCTCCTTCCAAATCGTATTGATATTTATGGCGAAATCAAGCTTTGCCACCACCATTGACTCCACGAATGTCAGTCCCTTTGGTAAAGTGATTCTTTTTCATCCTGATAAAACTCCCGATGCCGTGGTGCTTTTCATTTCCGGTGATGGAGGATGGACAGCCCGCGAGGCAACCATGGCAAAATTGATAAGCCAACAAGGGGCTTTAGTAATTGGCGTTGATATTGCACGCTATTTTAAAGCATTGAAAACCGAAAAAGTGAAATGTTATTATCCCGCCAGTGATTTCGAAAATCTGAGCATGACCCTGCAAAAGAAATACAAGTTTACCCAATACTACAAACCGATATTGATAGGCTATTCTTCAGGCGCTACCTTGGTTTACGGCATGTTGGTACAAGCGCCGACCAACACCTTCAAAGGAGCCATTGCCTTAGGATTTTCCCCCGACATTGATTTGGATAAACCATTATGTGGCGGTTCAGGACTTACGTCTCATGTGCTCAAAGACGGCAAATCCTATTATTTGGAAGCTACCAAGAAACTTTCGGCTCCATTAATTGTGCTGCAAGGCACCATTGACCAAGTCTGTTCTTTCGAAACTACAAAAAAATATCTTACAAATATGCCCAAGAGCGAATTGGTTGCACTGCCCAATGTCGGACATGGTTTTTCTGTGACCAAGAACTCACAACCGCAGTTGATAGCAGCATATCAAAAGCTTTACAAAGAACCTGCCTTTAATGATAAGATGACTTTGCAGAATATCTTGTTACAGCCCCAACAGCTTACCCCTTTAAAAACGGAACTTCCCTTAACCATTATTCCTTCTGCCACGAATGAAACCACTCCTTTGGTCTTCTTTATTTCAGGAGATGGCGGATGGTCGAGTTTCGATCATGGTGTGTCCGAAAAACTTGCTAGCGAAGGCATGCCCATCGTAGGTCTCGACTCGCAAAAGTATTTCTGGAATGCAAAACAACCCAAAGAAACTGCCGACGAAGTTGCTAAGGCAGTTGTATATTATATGAAGCAATGGAATCGTTCATCTTTTATCATCGTAGGTTATTCTTTTGGTGCCTGCGTTGCACCTTTCATTGCCAACAACTTCCCTGCGCCGCTTAAACCATATTTGAAAGGTGTGTTTTGTCTGTCTCCCGACGAAACAGGTGATTTCGAAATTCATGTTGCTGATATGTTATCCATAAGTACCAAAGAAAAGTACAATGTATTGAACGAAATGAAAGCCATTGAAAGTGTCAACCCTGTCTGTATCTTTGGAATTGGCGAAGACACCGAATTGCAAAACAAATTTACCGCAAAGGGAATAAAAGTAGAAACATTGGCAGGTGGTCATCACTACAATAATGACTACAAAGCTGTTGTTGATGTAATACTGAAAGATTATACACACATAAAATAAATAAAAAGATGAGAAAATTACTCCTTCTAGCATGTGTCTGCACATTTGCTTACACCGCTCTCACAGCTCAAGTCAATGCGCCAACAATGGTCCGTGTGGCTTTCGAAATCAGATTCCCCGGCGCCACCAATGTGAAATGGGGGAAAGAAAACAAGCATGAATACGAAGCGGAATTCACCTATAAAGGCACCAACTATTCCGCGAATTTTAAGGATAATGGCGATTGGCTCGAAACCGAAAGTCCGATTACCTTCGATTTGCTTCCGCAGAAGATAAAAGATATGTATAAAAATCCGGGATTGAAAGCAAGTATTAAACAAATTATGAAGATTGAAACTTCTATCGGCACCACCAAATATGAATTGGAATTGAAAGTTAGAAACAAGGCGTTAGAAATTTTGTATGATGCAGAAGGCAACCCAATCTTTGAATAAAATAGTTTGCTTTGCAGTTACTGAATTCTGAAAAAATCTCGCGATTCAATTTGGCTTTTTCAAAGTCTCTTAGATTCATAACTGTAAAAGGAAAGTTATGTGTATATCTTAATATAAATCATGAAAGCTATTAATGATAAAAGTAATATCTTTGCACGCATTCCAGAAAAGCATGACAAAGTAACATCTCAATCTTTTATTAATCATCCAAGTATTCATGAAGAATTTATTCAAATTATCTACCATTTTATTCCTTTTTCTTTTCATTTCTGTTATACCCAAATCCAAGATATATGCACAAACAAGTAGCATCCCTACCATCAAAGGTACTGTAATAGAAAAATCGAGTCGCAGCGCCTTAGAGTTTGTAAACATTGCCTTATTCAGAGTAGCCGATAGCACGCTTGCACTTGGAACCATAACAGACAAAAAAGGCGCATTCACTTTGGCGAATATTTCTAATGGAAATTATTACCTGCGGATAAGTTTTATTGGTTTCGAAACGATATTCATCCCTTCTATAGCCATTTCCGCAACCAATCAGCACATAGATTTGGGCACCACAGCCATCAAAGCTTCCGCAAGTTTGTTGGGTGGGGTGGAGGTCACCGAAACGAAATCGGTTTACGAAACTTCTATTGATAGGAAAACCTATAATGTAGGCAGCGATATGATGGGCGCAAGCGGTTCTGCTAGCGATGTGCTTCAGAACGTGCCTTCTGTTAATCTTGATGTGGATGGCAATGTCAGTTTGCGGGGTTCTACCAATGTAACCATCTTTATCAACGGACGCCCATCGCCCATGATGAAACTCAACAGCGCTGATGCTTTGCAACAAATCCCTGCCGCCAACATCGAGCGGGTAGAAATCATCACCAACCCATCTGCCAAATATAAACCCGATGGCACCACAGGTATCATCAATATTGTGATGAAGAAAGGTGTTAAAATGGGGCTCAATGGTTCCGTAACTGCCAATATAGGCAATTTATGGCGCTACAATGCCGGCTTTAATTTAAACTATAAACCCGGGAAGGTGAACCTTTTTGCAGGCTATTCTTTCCGCCAAGATGATAGACAGCGGATTCGCAGTTATCATCGGCTTTTATATTCAACAACTGATACCCTTAGGAGCACTTATGACCAAAATGTCATCACAAAAGCACGTCCTCAATCGCACATTGGTAATTTAGGGTTTGATTATAATATCAATGATAAGAATTCCCTAGGTATATCAGGCAACATGGTGTATCGCCTTTTTAACCGTAATGAAGATGCGGTATCAACCACGCTGGACTCACTCGGAAAATTGACTTCCGATTTCAATCGTAACCGTGCAAACACAGATACCGAATTAGAAACGGAGGAAACAGCTTTCTATGAGCATAAATTTAAGAAAGAAGATCATGTGTTGCGTTTTGAGGCTACTTACTCAGGGCAAAAAGAAACAGAGGATAATCGTTTTACGAATGTCTATCGTGTACCTTATGCAGTCAATTCTTATGATAATACCTTGATCAGTGAGAATAACAAGTTGTTAGAATGTAGTATTGAATACACCTATCCAATTAACGATAATTCAGAATTGGAAGCAGGTTATGCAGGAGAATTTTCTTGGTTAGACCAAAATTACACCTCAGAAAACTTAGACTTAGCTTCCGACATTTGGTATAAAAATGCCGCGCAATCCAATCATTTTATGTTGAATCAGCAAGTTTATGCCCTGTATGCTACTTATTCTCATAAATTCGGTTCTTTTAGTCTCCTTGGCGGGATACGTGCTGAGCAAGTCTATCTCACTTCGCATTTGCTTACGCTTGATTCCCTGATTCCGAATAATTACTTCAAGATATATCCTACACTCCATTTGTCTTACGACCTATCGGAAACATCTCAACTCCAATTAAACTATAGCAAACGCATCAACCGCCCCGAATCTGACGATTTGAATCCTTTTCCCGAATATAATGACCCGCGCAACCTTCATGCCGGCAACCCATTTCTAAAACCGGAGCAAATCCATTCTGTTGAATTTGGATATCAATTAAAAAATAAAACTTTAACCTTTGTTTCTACTGCATTTTATCGCTATAAGTACGATGCTTTTACTGAAATTATAAAATTTATCAACGATTCAACACTACTCAACACATACGATAATCTAGCCAACCAACAATCTACCGGTATAGAACTTGTTCTGAATTCTTCAATAGGGAAGTTTTTGTCTATTAACTTCAGCGCGGATGCTTTTTTCGAACAGATTGATGCTTCAAATTTAGGATATTCAACCAAAAAAACAGCAATCTCTTGGAATGCTAAACTTGGTTTGAATTTTAATATTACTAAAAATACGATGCTTCAGATAAATGGATTCTATCGTGCCCCTGAACTCAACCCACAAGGTGAAGAACTTGCTGTGTATTCTGTTAACGCAGGAATGCGTCAGGATTTCCTTAAGAAAAAACTATCGTTGCTGCTTACTGTGTCCGATATTTTTAATACTTTACGTTGGGCAAGCGTGATAGATACACCTTTGATGTATGAAAAAGTAATCGGTAAACGTCGTTCACAGATAATCTATCTGGGATTATCGTGGCGTTTCGGCAGTAATGCTAAGAAACAAGATGATTTGAAATTTGACGATAAGATGGGGGCATTGTAGGAATTATTCCGCAATAATAAACTTGCCTTTTCCAATCAAGGATGAGTTAGAAAGTATTTGATAGAAATACATACCATTATTCATTTCATCTTTTTCAATAGTTATAACATGAGAATCTCCAATTTGGGAAGATTTTACGATACTACCGTTCATATCATAAATAATCATAACGCCATTTTGTATTGAAATATCCGGGGAAATAGTTAAGTTGGCAGATGTTGAAAATGGATTGGGAAACAATTGTGTATGATTTTCTACTTGCATTATCTCAGTTGAGGTTAAAAGTGGACTTGACGCTAACCAGATGGTGGCATTAATAATAAGTCGCTCATGATTTCCGCTTGCATCCGTAATCCATCCATCATAGAGCACATCATTTGTATCGCCGCTACCGTCATCGCAAGGCGAACTATCGCCAATTCCAACCACTCTTCCCGCACCGTATTTTGCACGAGCCACCATCACATTGGTTGTGCCCGTGGTTGATGAGCCTGTTTTATAAACAATTCCTTTTACAGTGGAATTGGCGGTGGGGCTTAAGGTCATTGATGTTCCGTTGCTCCACATCACTTGAGTTACATTTCCCATCGGTCCGTGCAATAAAGTATCCGTTGGTAGCGTAGCAACATTGCTGGATGTTTGTGAAAAATCAACAAGATCGAAATTTATTCCAAATGGATTTGCCTGAACACTATTGTTAGTTATCAAATCATTCCATACTTGTGGGGAATCAATTCCATCATTATTTCTATCGCTAATCGTGTGGTCGGAAACCATAAACAACCCACCACCATTTTGAACAAATTGCATGATAGCCGTTTTTTCTGCAGTGGTAAAAACAATATTTGGCTCGCAAACGATAAAAACTTTATAGTTATTTAGGTCTTGGGGATTGGATAAATTGTTGTACGTAATAGCAACATTCAAAGGAAGTGTTTCCACCGTATAACCTTTTTTTACCAAGTCAATTCCCCATGACGACAATCCGCCTTTCCAAAAAGACTCGACTGTCGCAGTTGTGATTCCGCTTTGTGCAGGTGTTGGAATACGTTGCGCATTGGCTTCATTCCCTGCACCAACCACAGCAGGTCCTGTTGACCAGCTAAGGTCATAGGTATCGGCATCAATTACCCAATCGGCGTTGCCGGCAGTTTCTGCTTTGGTGGCATCAAAAAGAATTTTAACCTGTGAAAATGCAGTTGAATGCCTAGCGATGCATAGTAGTATTATGATGATGAAATTACGGATTGTTTTTTTTTTCATTGTTTGAAAAAATAAGGTTTGCAAATATAACGCAAATTATAGCATTGTATTATAAAAAAAATAGAGTGGAATTTTTTTGGTTTTCCAGATAATAAAACAGAGCATTGGGTAGAATATTTCTTTTTCAATATTTTGCGCGAGCCACCATCACATTCGTGGTGCCTGTGTTGATGATCCTATTTTATAGACAATCCCTTTTACTGTGGAATTTGCCGTTGGATTTATTGTTATTTATGGTCATTAGGTTATTATGACAGTACAATTGTCGTTGCTATAGGCATAACTACTAAACTTAGTAGCCTGAAAAAACGTGAAATATGCGATGGCAAACTTCCAACTACTATGTGCACGCGTGAAATATGCGATGGCAAACTTCCAACTGCTATGTGCACGCGTGAAATATGCGATGGCAACTTTCCAACTGCTATGTGCACGCGTGAAATATGCGATGGCAAACTTCCAACCGCTATGTGCACGCGTGAAATATGCGATGGCAAACTTCCAACTGCTATGTGCACGCGTGAAAT
>CAIOJS010000400.1 GCA_903858655.1 uncultured bacterium
ATAATTTTGTCCTGTAGCATTGATCTTGATTTTTTGTTGGTTTGTACTACAAATATAATCAATTTTAATGCTACTATTTATTTGTATTTCATTATTTTACGAACAACCCATGTTGATAACTCTTATCCCGAACTCAGGTTTATATATTGGTGGTGGTTTTTGGTCAATTAATGGAGATAGCATTCAATTTTTAGCCAAATGGATTGGGGGTAGTTATATTGATAGCTGCGGAAACATGACATCAATAATGGAAAACAACCTTGATGAAAATTACTTTAATATTTATCCAAATCCAAGTAATGGCAATAATATCAGTGTAAGCTTTCCATACATTTCATCTGGAGATTATCAAGTGCTGAATATATTGGGAGAAGTAGTTGCTAATGGCAATATTATGAATACTGATAAAATTGAAATCAATTTGGGAGGTATTGCTCAGGGTTGCTATTTTGTAAAAGTGCAGGCGAGGGATAGAAGTTATGTTGGGAGGTTTGTTAAGGGGGATTGAAAAGGAATCTCTGAAATGATTAAAAAGCTTGCTTGGAAGGGCAGGCTTTTTTATTGTTCTATTGTCAGATTGTTGAGGGTTCATTGTAGGGGAAGAAAATTTTCTGCCCCTACCGGCAAAGTGAATTGCTGTATTGTTGGATGGTTCTATCGTTGTTTGTGCTCCTTTGTGCTTTCTTTGTGACACTTGTGGTTAGATTTCTTTCTTTACCACAAGGAACACAAAGTAATTACATAAAGGACACAAGTTTTTTACCTATTAGCCTATAGTCTAAAAGCCTAGAGCCTAATAGTCACCTAAAGCCTAAACCCCAAAAAAAATAGTCATCTGCACGAAACAAATGACTATTTTCAAAGGATACAAGAGGAAGTTATCTGCCGCCCGGACCGCCTTGCGTGGAGTCCTGAGGGGCATAGCGCACATATTGGTTGAGCATGTCGTTAAACTTCTTGGTTTGTTCTTTTTGTTTGTAGAGGTTGGAATAATCCACCAAAGCACGCAAGATGGACAGCGCCTGTTGTATGTCTTCGCTAAAGAAGCGCGAATACTCGGGCTCAACACTCATGTAGTATTGCAAATCTTGGTTGTAGGCATTTCCGACTATATCCATGATGGCATTGGCTTTTTTGTCTTCGTGGCAACGGAAATAGATTTCGGCATAGCCTATCATATATAAATCGTAAGGCACCACATATTCGGGAAACATTTGAATACCTTTGTCCAACACTTTGACGGCTTTGTCTTTTTTGCCTTCAGACAATAGGGCTTGCGCCAAACGGGCAATGTTGTTGCGCATATATTGCACCATGCCGGCGCTTTCTTTGTCGGTATAAACATGCTTGTCGTTCAAATTGCCATAGAAAAATTTGTTCATGATTTTGTCGTAGGTTTCGTCGGTCAGCACTCCTCCCCTTTTGGTGTCGCCTTTCACAGGCATGAAACGATAAACGGAGCCTTCCAAAAAGCAATAGTCTTCGATGTTGAGGAAGTCGCTGACACTTGATGGCGTTGCGAAATAAATAGGACGGGTCCAGTTGTTGGTGGCTATGAGGTCGAGCAGCATCAAATCGTTTTTGTATAGAGTGCCTTTCTTCACTTTCCAGGTGATAGCTTTCACCACCTTGTCGGCAAGATAGCGGGGCACGGTGCCGTTGGTGCACACTTTGAGCGAATCCACTTTCAAGGAAAGGTTGCGCGTAGGATAATAAGCCACCATGCGTTGATCCTGCAACATGCGTTTGTTTTCCTGATTGTCGCTATTGATGAAGTTGATAAGCTTTTTCAAATCCCAGGTGTTGTTGGCATCTTCTTCGCTGTAAGGCACAAAATCGTTGGTACCTGCGGTATATTTGTCGGCGGGGATGGTGAAAGGCAAAGGCTCTGATTTGTACATTTTTTTAAACAACTGATGGATGTACCAGTCGCCCGAAGCGAGGGTGAAATTCACCACGCGCACGTCGGTGCGGAATCCTTCCACTTCTTGCACATACCATAAGGGGAACGTATCGTTGTCGCCATTGGTAATCAGAATGGCATTGGGCGCACAGGACGAGAGATAGTTTTTGGCAAAATCGCGCATAGCAAATTTACCCGAGCGGTCGTGGTCGTTCCATTCCTGTTTTGCCATAATCACGGGGACCAAAAGCAAACAGAGAATGACGGAGATAAACACGCTAAGCATCTGGGGCAGCTTCTTGCTGAGCAAATGAAACAATGCCACCACACCCAAGCCAATCCAGATAGCAAAAGCATAGAAGGAGCCTACGTAGGCATAGTCGCGTTCGCGTGGCTGATAGGGAGTGGGGTTCAGATAAACGATGATGGCAGCACCCGTCAGGAGGAACAAGAGTGAGATGATGAATGCATCCTTTTTGTTTTTCCAATAGTGATAAGCCAAACCGGCTAAGCCGAGGATAAAGGGCAAGAAAAACATGGTGTTTCGTCCTTTGTTATTCAATTCCTTGTCGGTGATTTTGTCCTGATTGCCGAGTCGGGCAGCATCCAGGAAGTTGATGCCCGAAATCCAGTTGCCGTTCACCACATCTTTGTTGCCATTGTCGTCCATGCCGAAGCCTTGCTGGTCGTTTTGTCGTCCAACGAAGTTCCACATAAAATAGCGCCAATATTGACTTCCCAACTGGTTTTTGAAGAAGAAAGCCAGATTATCGCCCATAGACGGGTTTTGGTTTTCGTTAACGCCTGTCCAAGCCTTGTAGGCTTTCACGTGCTTATCTTGCTCGCTCCACATACGTGGAAACAAACCGCAACTATTGGGGTCGTAAACATAAGTTGTTTTGCGCGTGGTGGGCACATATTTATCTTTTCCTTTGATATAATTGTAAGCACCGTCTTTGGAGTCTATCACTTTTGCATTGAAGTATTGTCCGTAGAGGATGGGCCAATCACCATATTGATCTCTGTTGAGATAGGTTAACAGGGTGAGGGCGTCTTCGGGCGCATTTTCGTTGATGGGTGTGTTGGCATTGGCACGAACCACCAGCATCAAGAAAGAAGAATATCCTATTAATATAAAGGTGAAAGCTAAGATAGCTGTATTTAGTACAGATTTGCCCTTCTTTTTCGTGTACCACAATCCAAAGCCTATTAAACCTGTCAGCAGCACGAAATAAATTATCGTTCCCGAATTAAACGGCATGCCAACGGTATTGACAAAGAACAATTCGAGTATGCCCGCCATCCTAACCGTCCAAGGGATAATGATAGATTGAACAAATCCGAGAATAAAAATAGAGAGGATTAAAGTTAGAATCAGGTTGCGGCGTGTTTGTTTTCCTTTTCTGAAATAATAAATCATGGTCATGGCAGGAATACACAGCAAATTCAACAAATGGACGCCAATGGAAAGTCCCATCATGAAAGCGATAAACACTATCCAACGGTTGGCGTGTTTTTCGTCGGCAGCCACATCCCATTTAAGCATCGCCCAAAAAACCATGGCAGTGAAAAATGCCGACGTGGCATACACTTCGCCTTCCACAGCCGAAAACCAAAACGAATCGGTGAAGGTAAATGCTAAAGCACCCACCAAACCGGCTCCGAGAATGATAAAAGTTTGCGGCATGGTCAATTCATAACTGCTGCTTTTCACATAGAGTTTCTTTGCCAGAGCCGTGATGGTCCAAAACAAAAACAATATGGCAAAAGCACTCAAAATGCCCGACATCGCATTTACCATAGCAGCAACGCGAGTGACATCGCCACCGGCGAAGAGCGAAAATATGCGACCCATCATTTGGAACATTGGTGCTCCGGGAGGGTGTCCTACCTCTAATTTATACGCAGAAGCGATGTATTCTCCGCAATCCCACCAACTGGCTGTTGGCTCAATAGTGAGCAAATAAACTGTCGCGGCAATAATAAATACTGCCCAACCTACCAGATTGTTTAATAGTTTGTAATTCTTAAAAATGTTCATATTGGTTATATTGTTTTGAAATTTTCAGCGAAATTAATAATTTCCGTTGGAATTGAGGACTTTTTTTTACTATATTGATAAAGAATTTATGTTAACGTCCATTTTTAGCTATTTATTGTTTGCAGAATGGGTTGATTTTTTCCAATGGAAATTGCTGTGCCGGAGAAGATATTGTTTGGGTTTTGCGTATGTGAAAATAACGGAATTCATGGGATGGGGGATGAATTTGGTAATTAGTAGCCCTTGAAGATATCAAGTCGAACCAATTTGTCAATGATTTAAAGACGATTTTTAGATTAAAGGATATAAAGAGATAATCGTATTTTCATTGCTTTTGTGTGTGTTTTTAATCCTCGTGATAATTGATTAAATATTTGAAGTATTGCTTCGATGGATAAGATTTCTAATCAAATATTCCTTTATTCGTTTGTGCAATTGATATCCTTTATCAATAATAATTAACCTTATGGAAATTTATATGTAGTTAATTATTTTGTGTTACGAAGTTAAATTCTTGAATAAAATTTTACATGTAAAAAATATTATGTACTTTTACACTAAATTTTAATGATGGAAATTATTAAAGAGTAATGCCCCTATTATTTACACGTATAATTTAGCAAACTCTAGTGTATGAAAAGTACTGCAATAGAAATCCAAGATAAATTAGGGAATGTTCCTTTTTATATTGACTATTTAAATGAAAAAATTGACAGGTCGCAACCTCATAAACATAATGATTATTATGAGTTGATATTCTTGAGTCAAGGAGAAGGTTTTCAGTGGATAGAAACCGAAAAGTATTGCATCACAGCGCCGGAGTTTTATTTTCTAAAACCAGGACAACTGCATCAATGGCAATTTACTTCGGTGCCTAAAGGCTATATAATTATGTTTAAGCCATCTTATTTCAATGCTGTGCATGAATGCAATGTTCTGGGACTTTGTATGCGGCTGGAAGATAAATTTAGAGTAAATGTGCCCGCTAACTACACCCCTGAACCACTCTTGAATGCGATGTTAGAAGAGTTTTTAGCACCGTCAGGATTCTCCTCTAAATATTTACATGGCATTTTGATGGCTATTATATCAAAAATGCTTGATTTAGCTGCACAACAGCCTAACGAAAAACCTTATTCGAATACTTTATTTGATAGGTTTCTTCAACTTATAGTAAAAGAAGGCACCCGACTTCACCTTATTAATGATTATGCGAAATTATTGAACACTACGCCCCAAACCCTCAATGCCGCTTGCAAAAAACATTCGCAAAAAAACGCCAGCGAACATATCGCAGCCCATCTGATGCAAGAAGCAAAAAGATATTTACTTCATACCGATAACACGATAAACGAAATATCCTATATCCTCAATTTTAACTATGCTTCCTACTTTGGAAAATTCTTTAAGACGCACGAAGGAATAACTCCTAAGCAGTTTCGTGCAAAATATATTGAATAGTATCAGATTTTCATAAAATAGTTTTATTATCCTGTTGCTGATAGGCAGTACCTTTGTGCATTGTCTTGAGAGGGTGTTTTTTCCACAACTGCAACCCCAAAGGTATTCATTTAAACCGCCTCAAACTAAAGGCGATTAACCTAAGAAAAAAAGACATGCTTTTCCTAGTAGAGCATAATATTGGGGGCGTAATCCGAAAAGCCTTTAGAGTAGGAATTTATAGTATTTATTATTATGAAAAAAATAATTGCGATTTTAGTTATTACTATTGTGGTTTTAACTAACGACCTATTTGCTGCATCTTCTATTAAGGGTACATTAAGCATCAACAGGTTTTCTCCTATTGCCGGTATTATTGGTGGCAATGTAACCAAAACATTTAGTGACCAAAACACTTCTGACTATAGATGCGTGGCGAGTGGCGATTGGAACGATCCATCAATTTGGGAATATGGAAGTGCAGACTATGGATGGAGTTTGGCTTCGCGACCACCTACGTCTGAGGATAATGTTATTATACAAGCCGGGAATACTGTTACGTTAAGTAGCGGAACCACGGGAGCCGCATGTCTTAATATCACTATCAGTGGTGGTGCTTCACTAATGGTAAGTGGCAGCAATGTTATTTCGGTTAGCGGGGATATGAGTGTTATAGGACTATATGATGGCATTGACGGAAAACTTATTTTCGAAGGGAGTTCGGCACAGGTGCTTGACTATAGCCCTGATGTTGCGTCTCCACCAAGTAATTTTGGTGAAGTAAGCTTTAATAATCCTGTAGGAGTTACTATAACCAGTTCTTCTGAACTAATACCGATCTTTTTATCGAGAAAGGGTTATGATCATTACAGATTAACGGCTGATATGTCTGTTATTTTTCAGGAATCTTTCACCATAGGAACTGGAGCCACCATGGATGTTACAGGTTCAAGAGAAATTACTGTTGGCGGAGACTGGACAAACGACGGAACATTTACACCTGGCACTTCTACTGTAAGTTTTTATGGAGGAACAGGAGATAGCCATATTGGTGGCACAACAAATCCACAGGTATTCAATGACCTCAATCTAAGAGAAAGCCCATCGCTTCAAAGTACCGGGCAAACAAAACGTACTGTATGTGCGGGCACTACCAGTATTCAAGCACATAATATTGAAATAGCACCGGATGCTGAGTTTGATGCAGGTACAGCAAGTCAAATATCGCTTGATGGTGATTGGATAGCCGACGGAACATTTACGGTTGAGACATGCAAAGTGACATTTACAGGAAGCAGTACTTCGAGTATCAGACCAAAATGTTGCCGTGGGCATGTTATTATCATGAAATTTTATGATGTTGAGGTAGCTAAGACTGCAGGTGGGTCCGTAACAGGTCTTACATCAGGAACTGCAACAGATGAAAGTTACAGTGCTGAAATGCATAATCTGACTTTGACTTCTGGAACATTTGACCCGGGAACAATGACTGATTTGACTTTAAGCGGCGACTGGACAAACAATGGAGGAACATTTATCCCCGGAACAAGTATGGTATCTTTTTTTGAAGGAACTGGCGATAGTCATATTGGTGGCACAGCGGTAACACAGGAATTCTATACGCTTAAGTTGAGGGAAAGCCCAACTCTTGCAAGCACTGGACAAACCAAACGTAATGTCGTTGGAATAGGTGATCTTGGTGTGCATAATATTATCATTGAACAAAATGTGGTTTTTGATGCTGGAACCTCTACTAATATATCAGTTTCTGGTGACTGGACAAACAATGGTGGAACATTTATTCCAGGCACTGGCACGGTATCCTTCTACGGAGGAACTGGTGACAGCCACATTGGTGGCACAGCCGTAAGCCAGGATTTCTATAAATTAATGATTAGAGAAAGTCCGACATTAGCAAGTACAGGTCAAACAAAACGTACCGTTTGTGTAGGCAGCACAACCAGCCTGCATGTGCATGAAATTGAAATTTCAGCACTTGCTGCTCTGGAGGCAGGGACAGCAACCGAAATAACCTTAACAGGCAACTTTACTATTAACGGTGGAGAATTTATCCCGGGAGCAGGAACAGTTATTTTTAATGGAACCGCAGAACAGGAATTCCTTGGTGCAGCAACTGCTATCAATCATGGGAATATCCATTTCAATAGC
>CAIOJS010000401.1 GCA_903858655.1 uncultured bacterium
ATGGTGCCAGTAGTAGCAGGGCTGGCAAAGTTGAAGGAAGTGATGAGGGCTTCGGTGTTAAGTAATTGGGTGGTTGCTTGGTCAACAAAAATTTCTGCTGGTAGATTATAAGTGCTACTGTCTGTGGGAACTGTTACGCCCTCTCCCGTGTTACCGCTGCCTAACGAAACCGTCAAAGTGCCACTTGCTGCAGAGGCCAAATTAATTTGTAGCTTGTTGCTTGATATTCTTGTTACACTTGAGATGGTGACAGGGGTTCCGCTATCCTTTACTGTAAAACCCGCCAATCCCGACGCTGGCAATAATGGCAAGGTATCATCTGAAAAAGTTAGTCTAACTTGGGTTTTTGCCGAATTATATTCAGCTGCAGTTAATATTGGGCCTCTTCCATCACTTCCACCATAAAAATCTTTTTGAATTGCTGACCACCACCTGTTAGCAACCGTTGAAATTTCTAAGTCAGTTTTAAAATGGACATAATATGTTGTGTCTGCTGTTAACTGAATATCATATAAAGATGGTCCGGCTAAAATATTTCCACCGGCATTCCAAGCGTCAATTTGTGCCAATCGCACATTATCAATATTTGCAGTAGTTTGATTACCGTAAGGCCCAATTTGAGCAGCGATAGTTTTTACTCCAAAATCATTAAACACATAATTTGCAAATGCGGTAAGTTTTGTTAAATATGTAGATCTACTAGTTCCAGCTATAACATCATCTTCACCCTGCCAAAACAAAATTGCTTTAACAGATCCTCCCACCGCATTTATTCTACGATACATCGAACCGTAAAGAGTTGAGGTGTCGCCATGGTTAGATACATTTGGTTGCCATTGAGTAATACTGGTCCCACCTTTGGCTGTTGGAATAAAAGCAACAGGAACATTTTGATCAGCCATATACAAAGTGGCAACAAGAGGCCATGCAGAACCAAATCCGGTAGTATACACACTTGAGTTTTCAAGACTCACACTATCCACTTGATTTGTATTATCATCTGTTGGGTCAACGAGTTCCTTCCAAACATCATCATTACCAAATAACACTGCTTTAAATGTAGGGCTTGAATATACTTGGCTATTTATAGCTCTTCCACTTCCGTTACTTTGTCCAGCTATGACAAAAATATCTCCAATTCCAATATATGATTTTGTAGCAGAAACTGTATTGTCATTCGTGTACCTTACCGTTAAGGTCCCTTGCCCAGCTAATTGATTAGAAAGTGTTCCAGAAAATGTTCCTCCGGTTGGACTGGCCGCAATGGTTGTATATGTCCCGCCATTCCATGAGGCTTCAATAGCTGTAGGTGTTCCGCTATATGTCCCTGTAATTGCGATATTTGCCTGGTTACTACCATTTCTCTGGAATACTCTATAGCTCACTGGTGTGGCAATAACTATACTGTCTGATACGGGCGGAGTCACGGTCACTGTGATTTTATAATAGAGCTTTGTTGTTGTATCTTCCGCCGTTACTAATAACCAAATTATATCGCCATTGGCTACTGTAATTTGTGTACTATCCGATGAGTAGGTGTTTGTATAATCGCCATCAACACTCGGTTGCGAACCCTTCACATACTTAATTACTGAATTGGCATTGCCTTTTGTTAATGCGAGGGCTGCATTAGTTTTGCTGGCATCTGGAACTGTTACGGTAAGTGCTGAACTGGCTCCAATATTAGCTCCGCCCGTAAATGTTCCTGCGAGTGCTTGCGACGCCA
>CAIOJS010000402.1 GCA_903858655.1 uncultured bacterium
TTGCTTCATCAACATCAAACGACAGCACAAAATGAAAACTACAACATTAACAATCATCATAGCCGCGGTTCTGGCACTCAATGTGAATCTTCTTTTTGGTGGAACGGAAAAAATATCAGCCCCAGCAGCAAACGAAAGTGTTTCAATGGAACTGCTATCCCTTGCCCCAACGACGCCAACGGAAGCAACCTTTGAAGATATGCCACCTGAAATAAACACAATCATTGATCTTGCTCCCATAACACCCACCGTGGCAGATTTTGAGGACTTCGTTGATGATGCACCAATTGCTTTTAGTGCATTAGCACCCGTCACGCCAATCGAAGCCGATTTCGAATAACCGATATATCTTCCTAACTTTGGTTCGCGAAGCTGCCCAACGAATTGGGGGCTTCTTTTGTTTTTACCGAATTTACCTCACCCACCACTTTGGATTCACAGGAATCAACTCGACGACCTTGCTGCTCCTATCGACAACACATGTGATTTTTTTCTTGCCCTTGCCGAACGTTGAAAATCCCGCTCATCAAGAGATGCCGTGATTAATTAATCCCATCAGGAAAAAAATCGTGTAAAAAGTCATTAAAATTTCTTGACATTTTGAAAATATACATTACCTTTGTGTGGATTTAGTCTAAATAAATATATAAATTTAAAATAATGAAAACTATCAATAAATACATTCTCATATTTGCTGTTTTATTTTTGAGCGGTATAACCGTTAATACGAGTTATGCTCGTAAACCAGCCGCCGAAAAGGCTCTTAACTCCAAAGATATCCAGAAACTTACCCCAGTTTCACCATTGGAAGCTGATTTTACTGATGATGATGATTCCAATCTAACCCTTGATATCATCGCATTGGCTCCCACAACGCCCGCAGAAGCCGATTTTTCGGACAGTTTGTAACTTACTATGTATCCCGAATAATTTTGAGAATGAAGCCACCCGACTGGGTGGCTTTTTGTTAAGCTGTTGGAGCAACAGGGGCTATTTTAACCCCTCTTAACATCATTTCTTCTTTAAGCGACAGACTTCAACCTTAGCGGAAACGCCTTTCTAAAGGCTTAAATGGAGCTTATTTTATGATTTCTTCGGCACCGTATATTATTATAAAATTGTGAATGATTTGACATATAACACCTGATTTCATATATTTGATTATTATTTGCGGGGTAAATGTCAATGATGTTATATCGTTTTTCGTTCTGCTACATTTTCAGCCACAATCTTCCCTTTCAGGCAGTGACCCATTGAAAGGTTTTATCAGACAGCCAGAAAAATTCATACAGTTTCTACAATCAAAAATCATTTATATGAAAAAGGTTTACATTCTAATGGTTGCGTTGTTCCTGGTGAATGGTGTAATTGGACAGAGTTCAATCTCTACATTATCAATTAATGCTTGTGCACAAAGCAAACATCCTGTATTTGACCTGCAACATCCAGCACTAAATTCAATGGAAAATGTACAGGGTAAGGTTGGAAATAAGGAATGGAATGCATCAAACATAGTTATTCAAACGAAATCAAAAGTGCCACAAAATCATCAAACACAAAACCAGCGCTCATTAATCCCAATATACGATAGCATTCACAATTGGAATGGGGTATGGGATACTGGCAGCATGGATTGGACGAATGATTATAAAATCATCGAGATGGTGTACGATATTAACAATAACTTGACAAGTGAAACATACAAAAAA
>CAIOJS010000403.1 GCA_903858655.1 uncultured bacterium
ATGGAGCTCGTTGCCAAGCAATCAATATTTCTGTCGCAGAAAATGATATTATGCCTCCGGGGAAATTAAAATGGATTAAACGTATTGTTTCATCTATGCTCAAACGTTATGATGTGCAATTAGTAGCAGGAGGCAATCGCATTGATTTAGATACCTTTTTCACTGCGGGTATCACACTTATCTTGTATCAACGATCCATAGAAGATAATTTCTTTCGAGATGCCAACATTGTTAGAGATGCGCTCTCATTGTTCGGAGATAACGATAAGTATATAAAAGAAGCCTTTGAACATCTAAAACATATTTCGCTAACAACAGGCTTGATGTTAAGTGATTTCACTAGACGTGTTTATTGGTCGGTAACCGATTTGAAGATGGCACAAAACGATCAAAATGTTGCTTACCAAATGGTATGGCATAGTGCTGTACCCGATAAAAACTACTTCAATATAAGAGGAGAGAAACATTTAGGTTATCGTGTCGGATTACCTGTTTATCAAAAGGGTCCTAAATGGCAAAGTATCGCTGCGGGTGCTCATGACTTACCGGTGAGACATTCCGACAAGGAGATACAGGTGTATATTCAGGATCATGCCTTACGACGTTTGACCGAACGTAACGATTGCGTCAGTCGGGAGAGTATTTTAATGGAATTGATACGTTCTCTTGAAAATCCCAAAATGAATTATAATCAGAAGACAGAAAAAATACTCATAGATTTCTATCTCTATAATGTCAAAACAGGCTATCTTTTAGCAAACGTGGTTGGCAATACGCTCCTAATCCGTACTTTTTTATTTATCACCCACGTTGGTTCGCCCGAAGGAGATGTGCTCCGAAAGAATACCGGATTAAAGAAGAAAGAAATTGAATTTCTCGAGTTGGATAAATTAAGCACCTTTATGACTCCCGAAATACAAGAAAACAAACATATCAAACATCTTTTTATTGAAGCAGGGTGCCGTTCCTTGTTCAGTCTGTATAAGATTTTATTGGAGAAGAATATTACCATTAGCAAACATCCCAACACAGCCATGCTCGAAGACTATCTTGGCATTGACTTGACGAAAGAATATTTGGAAGAAGAAGAGGAAGATGAATTGATAGTTGACGAAGAAATTGTAGATGATGATGAGGTTACCGAAGATATGCAAGTTGAAGAGTCGGATATTATTGAAGAAAGAAAACCGGACCCTCGCTCCCTCTTTTCGCTATTTCCTCCAAATACCAGACTTTCTAGAAAAATATTAGTTTGGATAATAATAATACTTATCGGTATCCCTTTCTTAATAATAGCTCCATTCACCTATCCTATATATAGATATAAATTGAAAAGAAAAAAGAAAAAGGAAAACGCAGCATCCCAATAAGCTCATCTTACACATCCTAACTAAAAAGACAACTAATTGAAAATGCCTTCTATTTCAGCATTATTTTAAGTAATGGAAAATATCATAAAAATAAATGTCAAATTATATACTGATTATCATTACCTTTGTGTTATTAATTTTTGAAAATATTTTCACCCCGAAACAACGTGTTATAATGAAAAGAAACCTGTTATTATTTACCTTATTACTTTGTATTTCAACTCTAGATTTATTTGCTCAATCACATGATCCAAATAAATCAGACCAAAAATTTTCCGCTGCTTTGCAGGTCATTCGATTTGCTTATGTTGATACCGTGAATGAAGAAAAGCTCACAGAATCAGCAATCACAGCCATGCTTAAAGATCTAGACCCTCACTCGGTTTATATGTCGAAAGATGAAATTGCGAAAGCAAATGAGCCCCTTCAAGGCAATTTTGATGGCATCGGTGTTCAATTTAATATCATCAAAGATACTATAGTGGTCATTACTCCTGTTCCAGATGGTCCTTCGGAAAAAGTGGGCATCATGTCGGGTGATAAAATCGTAAAAATTGACGGAGAAGACGCAGTGGGCAACAAAATATCTTCCGATTACGTGGTGAAACACCTTAAAGGACCCAAAGGCAGTTCTGTCAAAGTGAGTATTTATCGTCGCGGCAAACAAGATTTACTTGCTTATACCATTGTTCGTGATAAAATTCCCATTAACAGTGTTGATGCAGCCTATATGGCATCGGACAATATAGGCTACATCAAACTCAATAAATTTGCTGCCAACACTATGGAGGAATTTCATGAAGCCATGACTAAACTCAAAAAAGCCGGCATGACCAATCTCATTCTTGATTTGCGTGACAATTCAGGTGGATATCTCAATACGGCTATTGACCTTGCAGATGAGTTTTTGCCTGAAGGTGAAATGATTGTTTATACGCAAGGACATTCTTCACCCAAGCAAATTAGCTTGGCAACCAGCAAAGGTGAATTTGAAAAAGGAAAACTCGTGGTGTTAATCAACGAAGGCTCGGCTTCAGCCAGCGAAATTGTGTCGGGTGCTGTTCAAGATTGGGACCGTGCTTTGGTTATCGGACGTCGTTCGTTCGGAAAGGGTTTGGTGCAACGTCCTTATGATCTTCCTGATGGTTCGGTGATTCGTCTTACTACGGCACATTACTATACGCCCACGGGACGTTGTGTGCAGAAACCATATAATGAAGGCACCGAAAAGTATTTTAAGGAACTTACTGCACGCTACAAATATGGCGAATTGGTGAATCAAGATAGTATCAAATTTCCAGATTCATTGAAGTTCTATACACCTCATAAACGCGTGGTTTATGGCGGTGGTGGTATCATGCCGGATATTTTTATGCCTTTAGACACTACGCGTATTTCAGATTACTATTCTAACTTATTGCGCAAAAACATCATCAATCAATATGTGTTATTGTATCTGGAAACAAATCGTACGCAACTAAAAGAGAAATATACCGATGTTGAAAGTTTCTTGAGAAGCTATGTAGATGATGATTTCATGAAGAAATTTATTGATTATGCTGAAAAGGAAGGTGTGAAAAAGGATGATAAAGGTTTAGAAACTTCCGAAAAATATATCCGCAACTTCATAAAGGCATGGATAGCCCGCAATCTATGGGACTACAATGCTTATTTCCGCATCAGCAACCAAGAAGATGATGTGTTTCAGGAAGCGATACAATCCATCCAAAGTAAGGATATGTTTAAAAACAACAAGATAACGTACTAAGGAAGTGCCTAAAGTGCGCTAAAGTTTGGAGTGCCTAAAGTTTCTGATTCAGTAGCTTTAGGCACTTATAATTTAAACTAGTTCAGTTTAGCAATTTCTCAAAATGCACAAGCTATCCTTTCCAATAGTTTCTGTTGAAACTATAGTGCCTACAATCTCCGGTGCTTTTGTTCCTTTAAAGAAAAAGGTATTTCCCGAAAAGATGCGCGCTTCATCCCACAAGTCAGCATCAATACAGGATTGCAACAGTATGCGCCCACCTTCTACAATCAAGGATTGCATATTGCGATTATATAAAAATGACATTATTTGTGGCAGAATATCTAGCGAAAAATCCAACATCACAAATTCGATGTGATTTTGAATCAGATTTCTCGTTGCATTGAAAACAATGGTGTTCGCGTCTTGGCTAAACACTTTTGCATCTAAAGATATCTTCAAATCTTTATCAATAATCAATCGTAAAGGGTTGTTGCCAGCCCAATCGCGCACTGTCAGTTGCGGATTGTCTTTCATGATGGTGTTGGTTCCAGTGATGATAGCCTGTTCTTCGGCTCGCCATTTATGTACCAAAAGGCGTGTGTGTTCGTCGGTAATCCAATTGATGATGGCTTCGTCATTGGTGCGTTCTTTATCAATAAATCCATCGCGGGTTTGAGCCCACTTCAATATAATATAAGGTCGCTTTTTGGTGTGAAAGGTCACGAAACGCTTGTTGAGTTCCTGACATTCCGCTTTGAGAACATCACAAATCACTTCCACGCCTGCTTTCTTCAGCACAGCTATGCCATTGCCATTCACATCTGCAAAGGGATCCTGCATACCTATCACTACGAGGGGTATCCCCATTTCTACAATTAAGGAAGCGCAAGGCGGTGTCTTGCCAAAATGGCTGCAAGGCTCCAAATTCACATATAGCGTACTTTGTTTGAGCAAATCTTTATCCACAACAGCGTTGATGGCATTCACTTCGGCATGTGGACCACCAAATTTGATGTGATAGCCCTCGCCGATGATGGTTTCTTGATGCACAACAAGTGCACCCACCAACGGATTGGGCGCAACATTGCCTTGTCCGTTTGTTGCCAATTGGAGGCAACGTTGCATATATTTTTCATCAGTAGTCACGCAACAAAATTAGCACAATATTTTTAATTTCGCAGCGTTTCTTTCCCATAAAGTTATTATACAGAAAAAAATTGTACTTTTGTAGAACTCAATCGCCATTAAATTGAAGAAAATCTATCTATATTTTGTTTTGATTATTTCTTGTTTTGCCACCTTTGGTCAAACTGGGGGCAACAACACCTACGAATTTCTGAACCTTCCTTATTCCGCACGGGTAGCGGCTTTGGGAACTAATTTCATGGCAGCTAACGACAAAGATTTGTCCTTAGCAATTGCAAATCCATCCATTATTGACGAAAATCTCCACAACAAAATCTCCCTCTCTTTTGTTGATTATTTTGCTGATGCTAATTATGGCATGGCTGCTTACTCACATACATTCAAAAAAGTTGGTAGTTTTACGACAGCTTTGCAATTTATCACCTACGGACGCTTTCTGCAAGCCGACGAAACCGGACAAACTTATGGCAATTTCACCGGCAGCGAATATGCTTTGACCTTGGGTTGGGGACGCAAGTTGGATAAACACTTTTTGATGGGTGCCAATTTGAAAATGATTTATTCGCAACTGGAAAAATACAATTCCTTTGGTTTGGCGGTGGATGTTGCCGGTTCCTATTATCATGAGAAAACCGGTTTCATGGCTACGGTCTTGTTTAAAAATATCGGACGCCAACTGGATACCTATATTCCGGGCAATCGGGAGCCTTTGCCCTTCGAGATACAATTGAGTTTGTCGCAAAAATTCAACACCCTGCCGTTGCGTTATAATATTGTGTATAATCATATCGAAAAGTTTAATCTAACCTACAGCGATCCTTCGAAGTCAACCGTTGATCCTATCAGCGGCGACACCATTCGCGTTGGAAAATTCGAACAATTCACCGACAAATTGATGCGCCATTTTGTGTTGGGTGTGGAGTTTTATCCTGTGAAACGCTTTTATATAAGCTTGGGCTATAACTATCAACGTCGTCGCGAGATGCGCACCGATGTCAAGAAAGGTATTGTGGGATTTTCTTTTGGTTTTGGTGTGAATGTCTATAAATTCCGTATCAGTTATGCCTGGGCGAAATATCATTTGGGAGCTGCTCCCAACACCTTCACTATCTCGACCAATCTGACCGATTTGTTTGCCAAGAAGCAAGCAAAATAAACCAACGACTCTTCTGTATCCTTTAGGGATATACATCAGTAAAAATATGCCGATGTCCCATTTCTTTTTCTACCTATTATATATAGGTGGAAATAGCGACCAATAGATAATTATTTTAAAGATTTATGGATTTGCTGCGCGAATCATCATTATTTTAAATATTTTTGTAGAAAATTATTTTATGGATAAAACTACTTCGAACCAAAACGAGCTGACACATCACGAAACAGCCGCATTGATTATAGATTTTTTTCATCGCACGATGATGCATCATGCGCTATGGTTTGCCGAGGTGCAACATCAACTGGGGCGCGAACATGCTATGGCGATTTTCGAGACTGCCTACCAAGCTAGCTACGACATACAGATGAAACGCTTGGCGAAACTCTTGGGTTTCGAGATGGAAGCGGAGATTCCCGTGCCTTTGTTGCAGAAATCAGACGAGGACTTGCAGGCATTGAAAGAAGGCGTTGCGGCAAATTGGTTGGCAAACGATGGCGTGTGGTTTCAGGCTGTGGAAAATAGTTTGGGCATGATGGATGCCAAGCGATGCAACGATTCGTGTTGGGCGCAGTTCTCGCCTTTCGAAGCATGGTCCATTCGACGGATGCTGAAACTGGAGCCGCAGCCGGGTTTGGAAGGCTTGAAACGTGCATTACAGTTCCGTTTGTATGCCACCATCAATACACAGGAAATTGTGGAAGAAGCCGCCGATAGCTTTGTCTTTCGCATGACGGAATGTAGGGTGCAATCCGCGCGCAAACGTAAAGGCTTGGCAGATTATCCGTGCAAATCCGCCGGCATCGTGGAATATCGAAGCTTTGCCGAAGCCATTGATTCGCGCATCCGCACCGAATGTGTGGGCTGTCCGCCCGATGTGCATCCCAAGGGGTGGTATTGCGCATGGAGGTTTACTTTGTAGTCCCTACGAATTACAAATTAGCGAATTACGAATGCCGCAAAAACATCTCCGAAAAACTCTTAAAACCACAAAGGCACAAAGAACACTAAGTTACACTAAGAAGAAAACAATTCAACAATCCAATAATGTAACCATAGAAAAGCTCATCCAAAATATTGTTTAATAGTATTGGTTATTGCTATTATTAGGTCAAAATATTGCTCTAAGGTATCTGGCAACTGCCAAGGTAGGTTTAGCAGTCTGCTATATGGTATCTGGCAACTGCCAAGGTAGGCTTAGCAGTCTGCTATATGGTATCTGGCAACTGCCAAGGTAGGCTTAGCAGTCTGCTATATAGTGTCTGGCAAGTGCCAAGATAGGTTTAGCAGTCTGCTATATGATATCTGGCAACTGCCAAGGTAGGCTTAGCAGTTTGCTATATGGTACCTGGCAACTGCCAAGCTAGGCTTAGCAGTCTGCTATATGGTATCTGTCAACTGCCAAGGTATGCAACCGAGAGTCGGTTACTATATCTGCCAAATGTCAACATAGGCAACCGAGTGTCGGTTGCCATATCTGCCAAATGTCAACATAGGCAACCGAGTGTCGGTTACTATATCTGCCAAATGTCAACATAGGCAACCGACTGTCGGTTACTATATCTGCCAAATGTCAACATAAGCAACCGACTGTCGGTTACTATATCTGTCAAATGTCAACATAGGCAACCGAGTGTCGGTTGGCATATCTGTCAAATGCCAGATATGTAAAACGCATATATATAATTAGTTATAAATTTGCATAACAATAACTACGCCTTTCAAGGCGGAGCTTAACCAAGCTAGCAGCGGTGGGCTTTAGCTCTGAAAAGTGCAAATTTATTCGGGGCTAAAGCCCTTATGGATGATGTTTTCATCAGGCTCCGCCTTGAAAAGTGGAGTTATTAATCTGGGAAAGTATAGAGACGTTGTGAAAATGATTTGATTTTGAGATTATGCCTTAGCATGGAGCCGTACTACGATTTTGCAGATAATCTAAAATATTTATTCTCTAATTCAAAAATATTCCGTACTTTTACTCTTTATTTTAATTCTATTGTTATGAAAAAAATATTGCTTCTTTTTTCAATTAGTATTGTGATGAGTTTAAATATTAAAGCTCAAACTCCGATTGCAGCATTTACAACCACCATAACTTGTGACTGTCCTCCAACTTGTACAATTACCTTTGATGATTTATCCTCTAGCAATCCACAAGCTTGGTACTGGAATTTTGATGATGGACTAACTACAAATATGCAGAACCCAACCCATGTTTATTGTATTTATGGAACTTTTAATGTAACATTAATTGTTTTTAATTCTTATGGGTCTGACACAGTTTCTTGTATTATTGTTTCTGATACATCTGGATGTCATGCTTGTTCTACAATAACTGGGATTAATTTACTACCAATCGGAAATAATATCTTTACTATTATTCCCAACCCAGCCCAAGACATAATAACCATCAAAGGCACCGCCTTAAAATCCTATACCATTATAGATATGTTAGGCAGGAAATATAAAGAAGCAGTGTTTGCAGATGCTTCGCAAAACACCATCTATGTGGGAGATTTGCCTAAAGGGATGTATTTCGTTCAAGTAAAAACTCAATCAAGAAGCTCAGTGCGGAAAGTTATTATTCAATAGTTTTTACCACTACGAATCACGAATTGGCGAATTACGAATGCCAAAGCGCTGATTTAAGCACTTGGTATTTGGAGCTTTGTATTTGGGATTTGGAGCTTGGAATTTGAAGATTACATATTCCTCCTATACTGCCCCCCCACCTCATACAGCGCATGAGTGATTTGCCCGATGGAGCAGTATTTTGAAATCTCCATTATCTTTTCAAACACATTTTGGTTGCTGTAGGCGGCATGTTTCAGGTCGGCAAGTATAGGGTTGAGTTTGTCGGCGTGGAGTTTGTGCAATTGGTCGAGCATGGAAATCTGATATTGTTTCTCGGTTTCGGTCGAGCGTATCACTTCGCCCGGGATGAGGGTGGGCGATCCGTCGGACGACAGAAAGGTGTTGACGCCCATGATGGGGAGTTCGCCGGTATGTTTCAGAGTTTCGTAGTAGAGCGATTCGTCTTGAATTTTGCTGCGCTGATAGGCAGTTTCCATGGCACCCAACACGCCGCCGCGTTCAGATATGCGCTCAAACTCTGCCATCACGGCTTCTTCCACCAATTCGGTGAGTTCTTCGATGATGAACGAACCCTGATTGGGATTTTGGTTTTTGGCAAGACCCAATTCGTGGTTGATAATCATCTGAATTGCCATGGCTCTGCGCACCGATTCTTCGGTAGGGGTGGTGATGGCTTCGTCGTAAGCATTTGTGTGTAGCGAATTGCAGTTGTCGTAAATGGCATAAAGCGCCTGCAACGTGGTGCGGATATCGTTGAAACCGATTTCCTGCGCATGTAGCGAACGACCGGAGGTTTGGATGTGATATTTCAACTGTTGGGAGCGGGCATTACCTTTATATTTATGCTTCATGGTTTTTGCCCAAATTGAACGTGCCACGCGACCAATCACCGAAAACTCGATGTCTATCCCATTGGAAAAGAAGAAAGAGAGGTTGGGCGCAAACTTGTCAATGTGCATGCCGCGCGACAGATAATATTCCACGTAGGTGAAGCCGTTGGCAAGCGTAAACGCCAACTGCGAGATAGGATTGGCGCCTGCTTCGGCAATATGATAGCCCGAAATGGACACAGAATAGAAGTTGCGCACATTATTGTTGATGAAATATTCCTGCACGTCGCCCATCAGTTTCAGCGAGAAATCGGTGGAGAAGATGCAGGTGTTTTGCCCTTGGTCTTCTTTCAGGATGTCGGCTTGCACCGTGCCACGAACGGCAGCCAAAGTGCAGTTTTTGATGTTGTGATATACCTCGGCAGGCAACACTTGATCGCCCGTTACGCCCAACAACATCAACCCAAGTCCGTTGTTGCCGTCGGGAAGTTCTTCCTGATATTTGGGTCGTGCGATGCCTTTTTGGGTAAAGATGTCTTGAATCTTTTGTTCCACTTCTTGTTCCAACTCGTTTTCACGGATGTAGCGTTCGCACTGTTGGTCAATGGCGGCATTCATAAAATAGCCCACCATAATAGGCGCAGGACCGTTGATGGTCATAGAAACCGAAGTGCTTGGGTCGGATAAGTTGAAGCCCGAATAGAGTTTCTTGGCATCGTCCAAACAGGAGATAGAAACACCGGAGTTGCCTATTTTACCATAGATGTCGGGGCGCAAATCGGGGTCGTTGCCATAGAGTGTCACCGAATCGAAAGCTGTGGAGAGCCGTTTGGCGGGCAAGCCTTTCGACAGATAATGAAAACGTTTGTTGGTACGTTCGGGTCCGCCTTCGCCTGCAAACATGCGGGTGGGGTCTTCGCCTTCGCGTTTAAAAGGGAATACGCCTGCCACGTAGGGAAACTCACCGGGCACATTTTCCTTTAGGTTCCATTTCAAAATGTCGCCCCAAGCGGTGTATTTGGGCAACGATATCTTTGGAATCTGCAGATGCGAAAGGGTTTCGGTATGGGTTTTTATTTTGAGTTCTTTATCACGGACTTTAAAAAGATAGAATTCGTCTTTGTAGGATTTAATCTTTTGTTGCCAGGTATTAAGTATGGTATGATTATTTTTATCGAGAGATTCGTTCAGTTCAGTATAGATAGTTTCGAGTTTTGCAATAAGTTCGATGTTGATAGGATTATTTTCTTGCTTGAGGAGTTCGATAGATTCGTGCAAACCGAAAAGCTTTTGTGCGATGTCGCCTTGCTCATCGGTCCATTGATTGTAGTTTTTAACGGTTTCAGAAATCTCCGCTAAATAGCGCGTACGTTGCGGAGGTATGATGTAGATTTTATCGGGTATCTCGCCAACAAGCGCATTGGATGACTTAAAATTGAGATGGAGTTTCGCATTGAGCATATCAATTAAAGCCTTGTAAAACTGATTGACGCCCGCATCGTTAAACTGCGAAGCGATGGTGCCATACACGGGCATTTCGTCATGCTGCTCGTCAAAGCGAAGATGATTGCGTTGGTATTGTTTTTTTACATCACGCAAAGCATCCATGCCGCCACGTTTGTCAAATTTGTTGAGGGCAATGATGTCGGCATATTCGAGCATATCAATCTTTTCCAGCTGCGATGGTGCGCCAAATTCAGGGGTCATAACATACAAACATAAGTTGCTATGGTCAACGATTTCCGTGTCCGATTGTCCGATGCCTGATGTTTCCAAAATAATCAAATCAAATCCTGCTACCTTTAATATATTGATGGTTTCTTTCACATATTTGGATAATGCCAAATTCGATTGACGGGTAGCCATCGAACGCACATATACCCTTGGATTGTTGATGGAATTCATGCGGATACGGTCGCCTAGCAAGGCGCCGCCTGTCTTGCGTTTGGAAGGATCCACGCATACGATAGCGATTTTTTTATCTTTGAAGTCATGTATAAAACGGCGAATAAACTCATCCACCAAGGACGATTTTCCGGATCCGCCCGTACCAGTGATTCCCAACACAGGAACGTTAGAGTTGGCTGCTTTTTCATCAATTTGCGTCATCATATCGGCTATCTTTTCTGGATAGTTTTCCACTGCCGAAATCATTTTCGAGATAGCTTTGTAGTCCTGTTGTTCAATTTCAACCAAAGAAGTGCTCACATCATTGCCACGCGGAAAATCCGATTTCTCCATCACATCATTTATCATACCTTGCAAACCCATCTCGCGTCCATCGTCGGGCGAATAGATTTTTGTGATACCATAAGCTTCCAATTCTGCAATTTCTTCGGGCAGGATGACACCGCCACCACCACCAAAAATCTTTACATCGTTGAAACCTTTTTCTTTCAACATATCATACATATATTTAAAGAACTCGATATGCCCACCCTGATAGGACGTTACGGCTATGGCTTGCGCATCTTCCTGCACCGCACAATCCACAATTTCCTGCACCGAACGGTTGTGTCCCAAATGGATAACTTCGGCTCCGGTGGATTGAATAATTCTGCGCATTACGTTGATAGAAGCGTCGTGACCATCAAATAATGAGGCAGCAGTGACAATACGGATATGATTTTTTGGGGAATAGATTTTTGTTGATTGCATGATTTTCAATTATATTGATTAATTAATGCTCGATTTTTATGCTAAAATAACGAGGGTGTAAAGGTACAAAAACTTTAAGAATTCAAGGGTGGTTATCTTCAAAAATGATGATAATGAGTAAAAATATCCAATAAATGAGGAAAATAATGTTGGTTTTACACCTAAAAAAGACTGTAAAAATTAAAGATTTACGCCCAGTAAAAAATATTTTTATTTTATTTTTTAAACTTGCTCTGTATGATTTAAAAATATATTACATTTGCTCACGATTTCTAAAGAAAAAAATTAATGATATAGTCCTATGAGTAAAATGATTTTAGTGATAAATCCCGGCTCTACGTCCACAAAAATTGCTGTTTTTGATGGACGCAAAGGAATTTTTCTTGTCAATATAGTGCATCCACAGCAAATGTTAGCTTCCTTCAATCGTATTGTTGACCAATATGATTATCGAAAAGATACCATCAAAGCCGAACTTGAGAAAGCCGGCATTGACCTGAAAAGAATCAAAATTATTGTCGGTAGGGGTGGGCTTCTCAAGCCTATTCCGGGTGGCGTTTATGGTGTGAATGACGCCATGATTCGCGACATTCATCACCCCATGGGCGAACACGAATCGAATTTAGGTGGATTAATTGCTTATGAACTTGCGAAAGAAATAGGACCAAATATTAATGCTATAATTGTTGATCCAACTTGTGTGGACGAGATGGAAGAAATTGCACGCATCTCTGGCATGCCTGAATTACCTAGACGCAGTCTGCTCCATACGCTCAACCAACGCGCTGTGGCTCGCAGATATGCCAAAGAGATAAACCGAAGGTATGAAGATTTAAGTCTGATAGTCGTTCACATGGGAGGTGGTATTTCTGTGGGTGCTCATTACAAAGGACGCATCATTGATGTCAACAATGGTCTGAATGGCGATGGTCCCATGTCTCCCGAACGTAGCGGCGGCGTACCTGCCGGTCAGTTGGTGGAAATGTGCTTTTCCAAAAAGTACAGCTATGTTGAAATCATGCGGAAACTCAAAGGCAAAGGTGGTTTTGTGGCTTATTTGGGTACAAACGATGCCGTAGAAATCGAAAAACGTATTGAGCAAGGCGACGAATACGCTAAATTGATTTATACCGCTTTGACGTATCAAGTAGCAAAAGAAATAGGCGCCTTGAGCACGGTTCTCAAAGGTGAAGTGGATGGTATTCTTTTGACAGGTGGCTTAGCTTATGGGAATTTTATTGTGGATGAAATCACCGAACGCGTCAAACATCTCGGCACCGTGAAAACCTACCCGGGCGGAAGCGAAATGGATGCCTTAGCCATGAATGGCTTCATGGTCTTGACCGATGAAATCGAAGTGAAAGAATATGTATAACAAAATATAAATGTATTAAAAACAATAATTATGAATTACGAAATTTTAAAATTAGAAGTTCAAAATGCTATCGGTATCATTACGATCAGCCGACCACAGGCGTTGAACGCTTTGAATTCAAAGTTCTTTGCAGAAATGGATCAGATGCTTGTGGATTTGTCGCAACGAAACGATATCAAAGTGCTGATCATTACTGGTGATGGCAAAGCTTTTGTGGCAGGAGCCGACATTGCCGAAATGGTGGATATGAATGAAGAACAAGGCTCCAACTTCTCTAAAGTTGGCCATAACACTTTTAATGCCATCGAAAAACTCGACATGCCTGTTATTGCTGCGGTCAATGGTTTTGCTTTGGGTGGTGGATGTGAATTGGCAATGTCTTGTGATATTCGCATTGCAAGCACTTTTGCTAAATTCGGACAACCTGAAGTCAACCTCGGCATGATTCCGGGTTATGCTGGCACGCAACGTTTGGCACGTTTGGTGGGTTTATCCAATGCACTTTATTTGCTTTATACCGCCGATATGATTTCTGCCGATGACGCAATGCGTATCGGTTTGGTACAAAAAGTGGTTGAAGCTGACCAATTGATTCCCGAAGCAATAACCATCGCAACAAAAATTGCCTCCAAAGGTCCCAAGGCAGTTAAAAAAATAAAATATGTTACCCGTCAGGGTATGTTGACCGATTTCAACTCCGGTAGCGAACTCGAATCCAAAGAGTTTGGATCTCTTTTTGGAAATGAAGGAGCAGAAGGCATGCGTGCATTTCTCGAAAAAAGAAAACCAAATTGGTAAAAATCTTATTTCTTCAAATTTTATTTCTATTTTTGCAGTATTAATTTAATAACAAAAACTAATTATATGAATTACACCGAAAAACTTCAAAATGTTACTGTCTTAGGAGCCGCAGGCAAAATGGGTAGCGGTATCCTTCTGCTGACAGCGCTTGAAATGGCTGACCTGAGCCTGAAACCCGAAAACAAAGGAAAGCTGTTTATTCTTAATGCAATGGACACATCCAGCGATGGATTAAAAGGACTGATGAAATATCTAAAAACACAGGTGCTGAAAGCTGCTGAGAAAAAGGTAATTGCTTTGCGCCAAGTCTATCACGACCGTGCTGATTTGATTGACAATAGCGAAATCATTGATCAATATGTGGAAGATGTACTGTTCATCGTTCGTCCAACCACTAATATCGAAGCTGCTTATGAGTCGAATGTTATTTTCGAAGCTATCAAAGAAGATCCTGCTTTGAAAGTAAAAATCTTCAATCAAATCAATCAGAACAACAAGAAATCTCCTTGGTTTTGCACCAACACATCTTCAATTCCTATCAGTTTGTTAGATACTGATGCGAATTTGGACGGACGTGTTTTGGGTGTTCACTTCTACAATCCGCCTGCTGTTCAGAAGTTGGTTGAGATTATCCAAACCAAAGCAACCAATCCAGAATTGGTTGAGTTTGTCAATATGTTGTCTAAGAATCTCCGCAAGGTGCTTGTTCCTTCTAATGATTTTGCCGGTTTCATCGGCAACGGTCACTTTATGCGCGATGCACTTCATGGGATAAATGAGGTGGAAAAACTCGCTACAAATCATTCATTTGCCGAGTCGGTTTATATGATTAATCGCATCACGCAAGACTTCCTCATTCGCCCCATGGGTATTTTCCAATTGATAGATTACGTTGGTATTGATGTCTGTCAATATATCATGAGTGTTATGAATCCTTATCTTCCTGACGAAAACCTTCACAGCAATCTTCTCGACCAAATGTTGGCGTTGAATGTACGTGGTGGTCAAAATTCCGACGGTTCTCAAAAGGATGGTTTCTTGCAATACGAAAAGGGTAGGGTATCAGCCATCTACGACATCAACAAAAAATCCTATGTTCCTATCGCCGACATTCAAGCAGCTTGCGACGAAAAACTCGGTGTGCTTCCCGCTTCTTACCAACCTTGGAAAGCAGTTGTTGGAAACAAAAACAAAGAGGAAG
>CAIOJS010000404.1 GCA_903858655.1 uncultured bacterium
GCCTGCATTTTGATTTTCATCAAGAATCACTTTTACCAATTTTCCTGAAATGTCATATAAGCTAATGCTTACATCAGAATAATTGTTCAAAGAATAGTTGATAGTACTCAAATTAGTTACAGGATTTGGAGATACGCTGAAGTTTGCTTTTTCCTGATTTTCTTTCACACCAACAAACGTTGGAACCCAATCCAAAGTCATACCGGTGAAGTTGGTCATGTTAGCTGGCGTTTGATGGTCAGCACTAACACCTTTGGTGAAAGCGAAAGATGTAACGATTTTCCCTGTTGTTAAACTTGAAGCCCAAGCAAATTCTAACCACACTTTGTAGGCACCATCAGCTACAACTGCTGAAGAAACATCTGTACCATTCCATGTCAAAGTAACTAATCCATTAGCAGATCTAGTACTTCCAGTCACAGCATCAACAACATTGGAAGCGGATTTGGTTGTCCATGTTGCCAAATGATCAAGATTTCCGCTACTGCATTGTTTGATTTTTGTCTTGATAAATGTTCCGCTACTGGTTTCAATCCAAGCAGCCAAACAATTCTTCGGTGTATAGCCACCCGTAGAGGTAGTAGTGAATACAAAGGTTAAAGTTCCTGTGGTTTGCGCATGTGCAACATTCAGAAACAATAACGGGCTTATCACCATCGCCATAATTAATACAAAATGGATAATTGTTTTTTTCATACGTTTTTCTGTTAGGTTAATAATCGGCAAAAATAAACAATAGTTCCATTTCTAAGTGTTATTGAAATCTTATTTTTTAAAGTATTATGTCAGCTATTTTTATGACATTTGTCAATACTTGTTCGTTTTAACAATAATATATAGATTCAAAAGTTCTAAATGGATTAATTGTCGTACCTTTGCAAAAAAATAATGCACTTAAAAAAGCGTTTATTTATTTTTCGATACAGTTTTATTCATAATTAAAAAAATATAAGTATATGACAACATTAACGGTTTTAGGTATTCTCGGAGGTCAAGAGATTATTATTATTCTTATCATTGTTTTGCTTCTGTTTGGTGGTAAAAAAATTCCTGAGTTGATGCGCGGATTGGGTAGGGGAGTCAGTGAATTTAATAAAGCAAAGAACGAAGTTTCTAATATGATTAACGACAAAGAAGTGCCTCAAGAAAAAAAGGATATGTCGAGCGACGTTAAAGGAAACAGTCCTGTGGCATAAGCTTGCTGCTATATTGCCTTGTGATTTATTTTCTTTGGTCAAAACTAGCTTCATTCTAAATTAAAATATGTTAGGGTTTCTTTCGAGCAAACTGCGCGAAAAAAAAGACGATCATAGCTTCTGGGAACATGTAGAAGTACTGCGTGCCTACTTGATTCGTGTGGTTTTGGTATTTATTGTCTTTAGTTTTGCTGCTTTCTTTTTTAAAACTTTTCTTTTCGACACGATTATTATCGGTCCTTTACACAAGGAATTCATCACCTACGGTTGGTTTTGCGAACTGGGGAAATGGTTGAATTTAGATTCCTTTTGCTTCGAAAGTGTGCCCATAAAACTTATCAACATTGATTTGGGCGGACAATTTCGCTGGCACATGATAATTTCGGGTATGGCAGGCTTTTCTGTCACCTTTCCTTTTCTGATGTGGCAAATTTGGCTCTTTGTGAAGCCTGCTTTAACACCAAAAGAAAGACGGTCGAGCCGCGGCATCATTGCCAGTATCAACTTCCTGTTTTTTGTTGGCTTGTTGTTTGGATATTACATCATATTGCCTTTGTCGGTAATCTTTTTGGCAAACTACGAACTCAGCCCAATGATTACCAACCAAATCACCATCAGCAGTTATATCTCGACCACAATTCTGTTGCCATTATCTACAGGCTTAGTGTTCGAACTTCCTGTGATGGTTTATTTCCTCTCTTATACAGGACTACTTACCCCGAAATTCTTGAAGAAGAATCGCAAATATGCTATTGTTATCATCATGCTTATTGCCGGTATCATTACACCTACCACCGATATGTTTACCCAAACAATCGTTGCTATTCCGCTGTATGCTCTTTACGAAATATCTATTGCTGCTTCGGGCTGGGTGCATAAAAAGATTACTTCGGATGAGGATGCAATTATTGAGTAGTTACTAACTACAAGTTTGTATTTATAGAGATTTAGGCGATGTTTAGCACTAAAACTTTAGAAAACCAAAAATGTTTACCTTGTTATTATGTTAAATTGTTTTAGGACTATTTGTTGATTAAAACTCTCAAAGCATTGAATAATTAAGATCATGATGCGTTTATGAAGAAAAAGATCATTCTTTCATTGTGTCTTTGTGTTGCTTTCTGCTTTTTATCCAAGGCACAATTAAAGCCAGCTATGATTAACGACCCCGACGGTTTCACCAATATAAGAAGTGGAAGAGGCGTCAATTTTGATGTTGTTGGGCAAATCCATAAGGATGACTTGTTTTATTGCGATTCATCTTGCAACGGATGGTGGTCAGTTTATTTCTTGATAAGCGATACAGTACAGCGTATGAAGCAGCTAGAGGGTTATGTTCATAGTAGCAAAGTTCAACTGCTAAAAGATTTACCCGACTCTTCTCAGAAAAACCTTATCCTTACGGTTCTTTCCACTTTTAAAAAACTAAATGAAAGGCAGACTGCATTGTTTCGTAAGTATAATCATGTTACAAATAAGTGGAAATCGCCTGCCGACAGTATTGCCTATCAAAAGGTGTATCCAAAATCATGGAATTATTCCGATATGAAATATGATTATATTCTGAATATATTTCCTTCCTATTTTTGTAGAACACAGGATACGGTGGTTTTTCAACTATTTCTGGCTGCGAGATGGGCTAACAGTGGTTCTGCCAGCGAAGCACCGGCTTATGCCATTGGGGAATGTTTTAAATGCCAGCCCGACCTTGTAGTTGCCCAAATTAGTAAATATAAAAGCAGGGAGAAACGCGATTTTTTTTATGATGATATCGAATTCGGTATGGAGAATATGTTCTATGTGGATGAGAGTGGTAAATCAAAGGATAAGGATTACTATCGCTTGAAAAAGAAATTGAATGATGGGCGGAGGTATAAGCCTGTTCAAAACAAAAAGCAGTGAGCTTGGCGCTTTTTGTTGGTTAAAATAGTTTTATAGTTGAATTGATTTATTGTTGGGTTGTTATACGTGCTAAACATTTTAATTACGTCACCAAAACCGAAAACACATTTCCAAAAGTGAAGTCGGTTGGATTTGTCATTAAGGCAATTCGCACGTAGGTGCGCAAATCTGTTGGCAAACCACCAAGAATCACCTTCTGTTTGTTGGTGATAGCGGCATTTTGCCATGAAGTTTCGTTCATGGGAGTTTGCGTAATTTGAATTAAACGAGCCATCAAATCTTTGGGCTTCAAACGGCTAATAACAACAATACTTCCTGTGAATTTCAAGTCTCTAGCTTCTTGGTCAAGAGGAGTTTTGTGCATAATCGGGTCGTAAATTGGCAGCTTTGAGCTTTCGCAAATCACTTTATCGCCATCAGCAATCATATTTGCATACATAGCATTCAAACGATAAGTATCGTTTAGAACAAGACGTGCTAAATTTTTCGCTATAGTGTCTACAGGACTGCCGTATTTTGCCTTCGTAAGCTTTTCTTTGAAGTCAAGAATGATAAGCAACCAGGCTGCTGCAAGAATGGGAGGCAATGGGAAATTCTGATTGTTGGAAAAACCCCCTTGTCCTTTGAGTGAAATGGTGAGGGCGTCGCTGTCCGTTTCATTTTCGATATTTATAATTACTTTTGTTTTCATGTTATGTAAAGTTTTAATTTTTAATTTGATGATAACTATTCGTAATTCGCTTATACGAATTGATGGATGGATAAGTTTCTGAGGTACTCGTATTTTTTGATTGTGTAACTTAATAAATCATTTTACCAAATTATTCTTCAAATAGGCATTTTGGGTAATAGTGCCACGTGGATTGAATATCCAATACTCATTATTGATAAAAGTGCCATGTGGATTGTTTATCCAATACTTATAATTAGTAAAAGTGCCTCGTGGATTGTATATTCAATACCCATTATTGGTAAAAGTGCCTCTTGGATGTTAAATCCAATACCCATTATTGGCAAAAGTGCCTTTTGGATGTTATATCCAACACCCATAATTGGTAAAAATACTTTTTGGATATTAAATCGAAAAAAGAGGGTTGGTTCGTATGGTTTACGTATAAAATTTGAACGCTGCCAGATTTTCAAAATCTGGCAGCGTTCATTAGCAAGTTGGCAGGTTTATTTCTTTTCCTCCGCCTCTTCGCTATGATGTTTCTTCTTTCTTTTTGTATAATAAATAGAAATGGTGATAGAGATGATTGCCAAGAACATGAAGGCAACGATTCTATAGATGATTCCCACGCTGGCAAGGTCAACCAAGAAAAGATAGAGTGCTGCAGCTATCATGGTGGCGATTGCCATCCAGCGATATTTGATGTTATGTATCAATATGCTAAAGAGGAAATAGGCAACGGCAGCGATAGACCACGACAGCGTGACATATTGCTTCGGAACCGCCATATAGAGTGCAAATAACATGGAGAAGAAGGCGAAAATCAAATAGACATTGCGCATCATATCGGTTTTGATGTCCAGACGTTTGCTTTGTAGATTGATGATGCGTGCCGAGATGATGGCAATAAAGGCAAAAGCGAAATTAATGGAATCAATGGAATCGGAAGATAGATGATATGCCAGCATGAGGAATACAAACAATCCGAAATTCAAAACAACAATGAGCTTAGAGCGAAACCAAATTGCCAAAGAAACCACCAGCAAACTTTGGATGGTCAACAACAAGAAGGAGAGGGGCAAACCGAATATGCCATAGATAGCGGTGCTCATAGCGATAAAACCATAGAGAGCGTAGAGGGCAGGGGTGTATTTCCATTCGGAATATCGGTTGAGGAATACCGAAAATAGGATGCAGATGATGGATATGGAAATAAAAATGCCGATATAATTCGATAAATAAAACGACATCACATAAAGCGTTAGTATCAGTGTGAAGAACAATCCATTGAGCATAATCGAAACAAATACAAAGGCTTCCGAGATAGTTTCCCGTTGTTTAATCAAAGTAATCATGGAGAAAGCCGACACGCAAATAAATAAATACGTGATGCTGTAATGATCGGTGAGTTCTTTGGGGATGGCGTTGTTGGAGTAGTTATTAATCAAATACCATATCACAAAAGAAACGTAGGTGAGGAATTGAACAGTCAAAACGAGCTTCCACCAAGAGTTTTTATACAATAAATATATGGAGAAAATAGCACCCAAAGTAACCAGAGTGAGCATTAAATGTGTAGTTCCGCTGATGTTTGCCGTTGTCAACAAAAGGATGAAACCTACGATTGCTAAAAACTCAGAGCCTTTTTTGTTGGCAAAATAAAATTGAATCAAACTGATGATCACCAGAAGAATAAGTGGAATAATTGCTGCCGAAATCAGGGGTGTATCCGTAAAGAAATGCAGTCGCAAAGTGACATAGAAGAGCAAGATGTAGTTGAGCGTATTTAATTTTGATGATAAGCCTACGATGGTTTTTCGGATGTAATATGCAACAAAAAATACGATACCAACGGCAATATATCCAAATAAAGAAGCCGTTAGTGGTTGTCCGAGGCTTTGAATATATTGTATGATAAACGCGATGCCAAAAAGCAATACGATGCTGCCCAACCATCCCAAACCCGATTCGCCGATGCGCGACTCCATAGCCGTTTCATCAGTCGAATTTGACTTGGATTTTGCCATGACATTCGGCACATCTTCTTTATCAAATTCTTTAAATTCTTCAAGTGATACTTTTCTGACTCCAAGCAGGGACTCTAGTTGACCAACTCTTCTTTCAAGATAATCTATCCTTTCGAGGATAGCGTCGTCTTTTACATTTTCGGTAGATGTTTCAGGCATAAATAGAATTATAAGGTGAATAGATACCAAAAAGAAAAGGGCTTAGTAAACTGAACCCTTTTCGATATTAAATAATAATGTTATAAAACCATTATTATTCTTCCAAGTGGGGTGCTTTTTTCCACGGTGGAAACAACCACAGCAAAAATGCAAGAATAAAGAATGGGAGAATGAACCAAAGTAAAGCAAGCGAAACGCTACCACCTTCCAGAATGTTCACTTTATAACTTGTAAATCCTAAGAAACTCTTTGAGAACAACTGACCGCCAATAACCACATTCCATCTCATGAA
>CAIOJS010000405.1 GCA_903858655.1 uncultured bacterium
CCCCCCCACCAAATTTCACCCTATCTTTTGCCACGTCGTAAAGAAGCCGTATCTTTGCAGCAAGTTTTAAATATGACAACAGAAAAGTTAAGCCGCTGGCAGGCATTCCGCAAAAAACTTCACGACAAATATCGGTTGGTGATTATGAACGATTCTACGTTTGAGCGTAAGATTTCGTTTCGGCTCACCCGCATGAATGTGTTTGTGGTGATGGGTGCTGCGGTGATGTTGTTGATAGTGGCAACCACGTTTATCATCGCTTACACCCCCCTGCGCGAATACATCCCGGGCTATGGCGATGTGAATATGCAACGCGAGTTGTATCATCTGACGCTCAAAACCGATTCGATGGAAAAAGAAATCATCCGCCGCGAACTCTATCTGAAAAACATCCGTTATATCATCGAAGGCAGAGACTTTCCGCAACCCGACATGAAAAAACCTTCCGACACAAGTATCCATCAATATAAAAATTTAAACTTCAACATCTCGCCCGAAGATTCTGCTTTGCGCAACGATATTGAGAGTATTGACAAATACAATCTGTCCTTTTCCTCAGGCACGCATAGCGACAATTCTATCAGCAACTTTTTCTTTTTCACACCCATCAAAGGCATGGTGGTGAACGGGTTTAATCCTGCCAAAGGACATTATGGCATTGACATTGCCGCTAATCAAAATGATGCGGTGAAAGCCACCTTAGACGGCACGGTGATTTTCACGGGATGGACACTCGAAACGGGCTATATCATCTCTATTCAACATAGCAACAACATCATTTCGGTGTATAAACACAACTCCACCCTGTTGAAAAAGACAGGCGATTATGTGAAAGCCGGCGACCCCATTGCCATCGTGGGCAACACAGGCGAATTGACCACGGGACCCCATCTGCATTTCGAGTTGTGGCACAATGGCACCGCCGCCAATCCCAAAGAATTTATGTCATTTTAGTTGCGCCCTGCCTTGAAGAAAAACATAGCCATATTAGGTTCAACAGGCTCTATCGGGACACAAACCCTTGACGTCATCCGCCAACATCCCGATTTGTTTGCTGCCGAAATCCTCACGGGTCATGCCAATGCCGATTTGTTGATACAGCAGGCTTTGGAGTTTATGCCCAATGCCGTTGTGGTGACGGATGCAACTAAATATGATGAAGTCCGAACGGCTTTAGACCCTTATGATATCAAAGTCTATGCAGGCGAAGATTCGTTGGAACAGATAGTGGAATCGGATGAGATACAGATGGTGGTCACCGCCATCGTTGGTTTCGCGGGCTTGCGTTCGACGCTGAATGCCATTCGACATAAAAAAAACATCGCCTTAGCCAACAAAGAGACTTTGGTGGTGGCGGGCGACATCATCATGAAGAATGCACGCGAAGCAGGCGTAACTATTTTTCCTGTGGATTCTGAACATTCTGCCATCTATCAATGCTTGGCGGGCGAGTTTCACAACCCTATTGAGAAGATTATCCTGACGGCTTCGGGCGGACCTTTCAGAGGCAGGACCTTGGAGTCGCTTGCCCATATCACCAAAGCAGAAGCCCTGCAACATCCCAATTGGGTGATGGGCAACAAAATCACTATTGATTCGGCAAGCATGATGAACAAAGGGCTTGAGGTGATAGAAGCGCGTTGGTTGTTCAATTTGAAACCCGAACAGATAGAGGTTATCATTCATCCGCAATCCATCATTCATTCGATGGTGCAGTTCGGCGATGGCTCTATCAAAGCTCAAATGGGACTGCCCGACATGCGCGTTCCTATTGCTTATGCCTTGGGATATCCCCATCGTTTGCAGACTACCTTTCCGCGTTTCGACTTCGCGACTTGCGCTACTTTCACTTTTGAAGCTCCTGATACGAAAATATTTCGTAATCTTGCACTCGCGTTTGAGGCATTAAAACAAGGGGGCAATATGCCCTGCATTATCAATGCCGCCAACGAAGTGGCTGTGGATGCTTTCTTGCACGACAGCATTGGCTTTTTGGAAATTGCTGATGTGATTGAAATATGTATGCAGACATCTACGTTTATAAAAACTCCTTCGCTCGACGACTATTTTCATAGCAACAGCGAAACACGAATACTTTGTACAGAAATAATAAAAAAACGACAATAAATGAGCACATTGATTATGATTGCCCAATTGATTTTGGGCTTGTCACTTTTGGTATTTATACATGAATTGGGACATTACTTAGCCGCGCGCGCTTTCAAAATCCGCGTAGAGAAATTCTATTTGTTTTTTGATGCATGGAATGTCAAACTGTTTAAATTCAAAAAGGGCGACACAGAATACGGAATCGGTTGGTTGCCTTTGGGTGGCTATGTGAAGATAGCCGGCATGATTGATGAATCTATGGATAAAGAGCAACTGAAACAACCACCGCAACCGTGGGAGTTTCGTTCGAAGCCCGCTTGGCAACGCTTGATAGTGATGTTGGCAGGCGTCATCATGAATTTGATTATGGGGATGATTATCTTCACAGGCGTGATTCTTCATTATGAAAAAGAATACCTACCTACCAATCAATTGACTTCGGGCATATATGCCTATCCCGCAGGAAGAGAAATCGGATTCCAAACGGGCGACAAAATCCTTAATGTGAATGGCGAAGGAGTGGAACGTTTTAAAGATGTCACCTCGGCGAATGTGATGATGGGTTCAACCATTGCCGTGGAACGCAATGGCAAAACAGTGCAGATTCCTGTTCCCGACACCTTGTATAGAATCTACAACAAAAAGCTTCGCGACTATTTTATTGATGCGCATAACTTCTCTTTCAAAATAGATAGTTGTCATCCGGGCTCTAATGCCGAAAAAGCGAAACTCCAAGCGAACGACAGAATTATCAGTGTTGATACTTTTAAAATCAAAAGTTTCGGCAACTACAGAGAAGCTTCGTGGATACTGAAAGGAAAAACCGTTCCCATGCAAGTGCTTCGCGGTAACGATACCGTTAGCCTATCCGTAGCAATTGATTCTACAGGAACTATCGGCATCGCTATTCCAAAATATCCTTATCAATTAAAAGAATATAGTTTCGCCTCGGGTGTGAAATACGGTATTAGCGACGCTATGAGTAACCTATGGGCAAACGTTCGCGGTTTGGGGAAAATATTCTCGGGAAAAGAAAACGCAAGCGAATCTATTCAAGGTCCTATCGGCATTGCCAAGATATACGGCGGCGTTTGGGATTGGCGACGCTTTTGGATTATCACAGGATTGATTTCGGTGGTATTAGCCTTCATGAATATCCTGCCGATACCCGCTTTGGACGGAGGACACGTGATTTTTACTACATGGGAATTGATTACCCGCAGACGCTTATCGCAGAAATTCTTAGAACGTGCTCAAGTGGTTGGCATGGTGATGTTGATTGCATTGATGGTGTTTGCCGTTTTCAACGATGTGTGGAAACATTTCATTCGCTAAAGAAAGCTTATGGATGATAGCAACGAAAAATTATCCGGTCTAAAAACAATACTGCATAAAGCGCAAGCCTATTGTGCCTATCAAGAACGTTGCACCCACGAAATGGCTCAAAAGCTTCGTGAGTGGAAGGTGGACGACGACCGTATCCCAAGCATTATTGAAGAACTTACCAAAGAAAAGTTTCTCAACGACCTGCGTTTCACCCAAACCTTTGTCAGCAGCAAATTCCGTTTGAACAAATGGGGGAAAATCAAATTGGCGTATGAACTTCGGATGAAAAAGATACCCGATGCGCTCATCTCTCAAGGCTTAGAGGTGATTTCGGAGGATGAATATCGCGAAGCTATCCAAACCTTGATTGCCCAAAAGGCAAGGGAGGTGAAAGATACCGATGCTTATGCCCGTAAACAAAAGATTGCGCGCTTTCTTGTCTCCAAAGGATACGAAACAGACTTGGTTTTTGGCGAATTGAAGAGCTTGGGCAAAGATTAAATTGGCTTTCAACACGCTTTTGTAGAAAAATATCATCCCCAAAAAGATGTGTAAAGCATTTTTTGGACTCATAGATTTAAGAAAATATATTACTTTTGCAGCATGGCA
>CAIOJS010000406.1 GCA_903858655.1 uncultured bacterium
ACGATTGCTGTTGACAGCTATGGTCCTGTTACCGATAATGCACAATCAGTTTATGAACTTTCGTTAATTGAAGAAGATAAAGAGAAACATACGGCAGAAATTGAACGGGATTTTGGTTTCAAACCTGATTGGGAGAAATCTAAATATTATCTTGAAGCCAATGATGGCGCAGGTAACACATTTAAAGCAACAGCAAAACCTGTATTGATTGGTACGGCTGTTGTTGGTGCCACCACTATGATTTTTGCCTTGATTTTGATGATTGAAAAAACCTTGGGCGTTAAACCTGAAACCATTCTTAACTTACTGAATCCTTATTCCATTCTTGGATTTATCTTAGGTGGTTGCGTTATCTATTGGTTTACGGGTGCTTCTATGCAAGCCGTTACTACCGGTGCTTACAGAGCTGTTGAGTATATCAAAAGAAACATTAACCTTGACCCTGATGCTCCTAAAAAAGCGGATACTGCGAAATCTATTGAAGTGGTAAAAATCTGTACACAATATGCTCAAAAAGGTATGTTTAATATTTTCGTGGGTATTTTCTTCTTTGCATTAGCTTTTGCATGTCTTTCTTCTCCATCGGGCATAGGCGGAAACAATGCCGTTGCTTTATTTATCAGTTATCTGATTTCGATTGCTGTGTTTGGTTTGTTCCAGGCTATCTTTATGGCGAATGCCGGCGGATGTTGGGATAATGCTAAAAAAGTGATTGAAGTGGATTTGAAAGAAAAAGGAACTCCTTTACACGATGCTTCAATTGTAGGCGACACAGTGGGCGATCCTTTTAAAGATACCTCTTCTGTGGCTTTGAATCCTATCATAAAGTTCACCACTTTGTTTGGTTTATTAGCTATGGAAATTGCTATTTCACCAAACTTTAGAGACTATGCTCCTTATGCCGGCGTTGCTTTCTTTGCAATTGCTCTGGTATTTGTTTGGCGTTCATTCTATAAAATGAGAATTAAATCGGAAAAAGCTTAATCCTATTTTTCTGATACGAAAACCGTCTGTAACCTACGTTGCAGGCGGTTTTTTTTTGCACATCGCAATTTAGCACTATCTATTTCGTTAAATATTAGGGTTTCTTTGAAAAAATCCTTTAACTTTGCATCATCTTATTCATACCGTTTTATTATGAAATTAAAATATCTACTTTGCATATTGCTGCTGTTACAGCTATCAGCCCTCACTTCCTTTGCTCAAGAAAAGGAAGAAGCGAAAAAAATTAATGTTGACCGCGAGATTAAAGGCGAACTGATAGGCGGCGTTAATCTCACCCAGGTGGATGGGGATCAGGTGTATGGTTTTCATAAAGCGGGCATCAATGCCGGCTTTGGCGGCATACTGCCTTTGGGGCATCGCTTTTCCTTAAGCGTTGAGGTGTTGTATGATGAAAAAGGAGCCTTTCAGAAAGCGCCCAATTCTGCTCCCGATTCGGGACAACAGCTTCCGTATTATTCATTGAAATGGAACTATTTGACAGCACCCATCATGGTTCATTTTGAAGACCGAAGCACCTGGACTTTTGGATTGGGATTTTCGTGGGGACGCATGGTGTCGTTCAAAGAAAGAGAGTGGAATATTGCTCAACAATGGGAACGTCCGGGCACTATAACCTATAAATCGAAAAACGATTTTTCTGTGATTGCAGACATCCGCTTTCGGATATGGAAACACCTAAAATTCAATATACGGTATTCGTATTCCATGGCTAAAATTCGTAGCCGATATTACGATCCGCAGCCGGGCAGCGTTGACCCCTGGACTCGCAATCAATATAATAATGTTATTACTGTCCGCTTGCTTTATTATTTAAACGAGAAATACCTTCCCGAAAGGTTTAAATTCACCAAGAAGGACAAGAAGAAAAAGACGAAGAATAGGGAATAGATTATGGTCATTTGTTGTCATTGGTCATTTCTTAGTGCTTCTAAGTGGTCTCCGTGTCTCCGTGGTTTTAAAAGTTACACTGAGATACACAGAGCAAAACAGAGATGCACAGAGATGTGAGGCGGATTCGTAATTCGTAGGGGCTCTTGGAATTTGGAGCTTGGAATTTGGAGCTTGGTTCTTGGTTCTATCGTATAACAATCAGTTTCGTTTTCACAGCATAAGCGCTGAAATAGCCAAACGCCCCATTGTCGAAATTGGAAGTGGGATTGGCGGGCGTGGCGGATTGTCCTCCGAAGCCTCCACCCGACAATTGATCAACCATATCGTAATAGGTAAACACATTTTTGTCAATAGATTCTAAGGAGATATGCACACTGTCGCCTGCCTTCAAAGTGGAATCGCGTTCGGAGATGCGGCGCGTTATCAGCGTGCCATCGCGCAATTCGTCGTCCATAATATAAATATTGGGGTTGATGCGATGGTTTATCTCTTCCACAAAACGATAATAATTGTTGATGCCCGTCGGGTCGCGAAACAAAGCCCACACAAATATATGTTTTTTGCCGCCGCCACCGCCAATAAAACCGCCACTGGAAGCACTATCTTGCACCAAAGTATCAATAGTTACTGGAAAGGGCATGGTGGAAATGGCTGTGTAGGATTTGCCTTCTGCGTTAACCGTCAGGGTGTAGGTTCTGCCTGCCACGCCTTGAAACAAAGGAGCGGTATAAATTCCCGCTGAAGTTTCGCTCAAAGTAATTGTGTTGCCCAAATTGTCGGCAATCGTAATGTTGGCGCCGCTCACGGGCGGAAATACATTCGATTCGTTATAGTTCACCGATTTGGAAAGTTGCACCCGACACGAACCCGCTTGGTCGCTGATGCCGCTTTCGATGATAAGTTTAGGATTGGACGAATTGAGGTTTATATTGACAACTTTGGTGCAGGAAGTGGTGATATACACAAGGATGATGACGGATACTATAATGCTAAATCTTTTCATGGCTTAGAATTTAAAGTTGTAGGTAATAGAAGGAACCCAACGAAATAGGGTTGTTTGCACGGCTTGTGTTTTGGTGGGGTCGTTGGGATCTTGCTGAAACGTAATGGAATAGGCATTTTCGCGACCATAAGCGTTGTAGCACGAAATGTTGAGGCTTTGTTCCGATTTGGCATTCTTTTTTATCTGCCATGTGGCGCCAATATCCAAACGATGATAGGCAAGCATGCGATAGCCGTTGCGCTCGGTATAATAATTCACCACCTGCCCCGCTACCTGATATTTTCCGCTTGGGAAGGTCACCGCATTGCCTGTATAATAGACCCATGTAGCCGAAACATTCCATTTCTTTGAAATCTGATACATGCAAACAATCGAGACATCGTGGGTGCGGTCTTGCTTTGCAGGATAATAATTTCCGCCGTTCACGCCCGCTATCTTCTTCTCGGTTCGCGAAAGCGTGTAGCCCACCCAACCGGTTATCTTGCCATATTTTTTCTTAAAAAACACTTCCACGCCATAAGCCCGTCCCTTGCCAAAAAGCAATTGCGACTCCACATTTTCGTTCAGGGTGGTTTGTGCGCCGTCTTTATAGTCAATTTGATTTTGGAGATATTTGTAATACACTTCCGTAGAAAACTCAAACATATTATCTTTGAAGTTTCTGAAATAGCCCAAAGAAACTTGGTCGGCAATTTCGGGTTTCACATTATTGCTGCTCGGTATCCACATATCGGTAGGATTATCCGTGGTGGAATTGGACAGCAGATGCAGATTTTGCACATTGCGCGAATAAGCAGCTTTCAACGAACTTTTTTCGCCCAAGATATAATTCATCGTAAGGCGCGGCTCCAAATTGAAAAAGGTTTTCACGAACCTCCATTTGGTATATTTGGCTGTGTCGGTTATATTTCCCGAAGCATCGTAGGTATAAAAATCGCCGGGACCCATAGCGCTAAAGGATGACAGCCGCACACCATATTCAATACTAAAAGGTTTGCCGATTTTTATTTCATGGGAAACATAGAGGGCATTCTCCCAAGCAAATTTGTTGGAAAGATTCAGTTGGCGTATCGTAGAATCGCTTTCGCGCGTCACCACCCCGGGAATTACCTTATGATAGATACTGTTGAAACCAAACTTTACTTTGTTTTTTGAATTGATATAATACTGATAATCCTGTTTCAGATTCCAATCCTGCAGTCGCGAAATGATTTGCGCCTTTGTGGTAGAAAACTCCAAGTGGATTTTATAATTATAATTGCTAAAGATGATAGAAGTGTTGGAGAATATCTTTTCTGAAAAGAGATGATTCCAACGCAATGTGGCGGTGGCATTGCCCCAATCTATGCCAAATCGAGAACCAAAGCCCAACACATCGCGACCAAAATAGCCCGACAGAAAGATTTTGTTGTTGCCGTTTATCTCATAATTGGCTTTGGCATTGATATCATAAAAATAGAGCCTCGATTTGTTCAAGGATGTATCTTTCGACAATTTTAAAAACAAATCGGCGTATGTTCTCCTGCCCGAAATGGTAAACGAACCTTTGTTCTTTACGATAGGTCCCTCCACTTTCAATCGGGAAGAAATGATGCCGATGCCGCCTTCTACGCCATATTTTTTATCGTTGCCATCTTGCATTTTAATATCCAACACAGACGAAAGTCGTCCGCCAAATTCGGCAGGTTGGGTGCCTTTATAAAACATAACATCCTTAATGGCATCCGAATTAAACACCGAAAAGAAACCCAACAGATGCGAGGCATTATACACGGTGGCTTCATCCAACAGTATCAGATTTTGATCAGCCGTACCTCCACGAACATAGAAACCGCTATTGCCTTCGCCTGCCGATTTAATCCCCGGCGTCAACTGCAACGTCTTCAACACATCTTTTTCGCCAAAAATCACGGGGATATTTTCTATTTCTTTAATATTAATCTTATCCATACCCATCTGCGTTGCCGTGACATTATCATCCTTACGTTCGCTGCTCACCACCACCTCTTTCAGATTGCTTGCTTTCTCCTCCAAGGTAAAATCTATCTTACTATTTTGTATCAGATTAATTGTTTCCGATTTCGATTGATAACCTATGAATTGCGATGTAACGGTATATTTTCCTTCGGGAATAGTGATAGAATAAAAGCCATACGCATTGGTGCTGGTTCCTGTGGATGCAATTTCCTTGATGATAATAGTAGCGCCAATAAGTTCCTCCCCGGTTTTGGCATCTTTCACATAACCACTTATGGTGAACTTTTTTTGCCCCATTGCCGTAAGAGAACTCAAGCCCGCAAAAAGCAGAAAAAATAGTATCAATTTATTCTTTATCATATCTTATTTAATTAGTAAGCCATTTAGACGCATGTGAACAAGCATAGTGTTCTACTTTTGAAAGGCGTTAGTCCCTATTGAAACGATAATTAATACTATTTATTTTTGCCGAATCGTTTAATAAAAGCCTTTATAATTCAAATAGAGCTTACCTTATATTAATAGGCTTTATGGTTCTATTGTTTTATTGTTGATGGTTCCTAGTGCAGCTTAGTGTTCTAAGTGCCTTAGTGGTTTTTTCCTTGGAACTTGGTATTTGGAGCTTGGAATTTGGTCCTTGCTAATACCCTTACTATAACGGGAGTTGGACTAGCCTTTCCTAGTTCTCGATAAGCTCCGCAGATATTTCCTTCCCTGCGTTTTTTTCTGTTCAATTCTTGGTGCAAAGGTCAACCGGCATGCTTTTCGCAAATTTATTGCATCATCAATCATGCTATATTTCTAACCATAGTAATTAGATAGCAATCTTTATCGCAAACGATAATTAGTATAATTGAGTGTTTACATTGGATACATACCATTAGGAATTCCATATTTGATGAATCCTGACGGAAACATGTGTCTTGGGTAGGAAGGATTGATGAATCCAGACGGTGATTGATTTATGGAACGCGAATAATGCAGACATAAATAACGCAGATAAACGCGGATAAAAATATCCGTGCTCATCTGCGTTGCGCAGCACCCGCGGTATCCGAGCGAGCGAGGTTTTCTAAACCGTATGTATAATAACTTCTATGTTACCCTTTTCAGTTAAATCCTGGTTTTTAACCAACATAAATTTATAGGTGATGTTGCCCAACAATGCAGGGTTGATGGTGACGGAGGCTCCTGCAGGAAGGAGATACCAGGTTACGGGTAAAGTTTTTGACGAAGACGGGCTACCTTGCCCACAACACTCTGCTGACTGCTAACGTGTTGGCGGCAGATTGTATCACTTCCGATGCTTATGCCACCTCTTTTATGGTGATGGGCTTGGACAAAACAAAGGCGTTTCTCAAGACACATCCCGAACTGTGGGTCTATCTCATTTTCACCGATGAAAAAGGCAGCTATCAAGTGTGGGAATCGCCACAGATGAAGAGTATCACCACGGACGCGAAGGAGGAATAGGATAGTCATTAAGTTGTCATTTGATGGTCATTGATTGTCATTTTGTGGTCATTTAAGACTCCAAGTAGCAAATACCAAGCTTCAAATACAAAGTCAAAATCATCGTTCTTCTACCCACTTGCAATTTAGTTGATTACGAAACAATTTCATCGTTCAAGGGAGCTTCCGTGGTGTGCAACGGAACTTCCGTTGTGCACAACGGAACTTTCGTGGTGCACAACGGAGCTTCCGTTATGTTCAACGGAACTTTTTTGATGTTCAACGGAACTTCCGTGGCGTGCAACGGAGCTTCCGTTGTTGACAACAGAACTTCCGTGGAAGGGAACGGAACTTTTTTGCTACATTTAGG
>CAIOJS010000407.1 GCA_903858655.1 uncultured bacterium
AACCTATATTATCAATATAGATAATGTAAAGGCACTGTCGGATGGCTCAGGTTTTCAAGTGACTGCTTATGCGAATCAACATCAATTTGAAGAGTTTTTATTGCGCAATATACCTTATACTATTGTGCATAAAAACGTTCCTAAAGCAATGACTATGGCAACTACCGTAGCTGCCATGGCAAATTGGGATGCCTATCCTATTTATAGTGTTTACGAACAATTGATGGCAAATTTTGCGAGCACCTACCCTACTTTATGTGTTATTGATACGATTATGACAGCTACACCTTCGGGAAATTATAGAATATTAGCAGCAAAAATATCCAAGAATGTACATACTGCCGAAAACGAACCACAGTTTTTATACACTTCAACAATGCATGGAGATGAAACCACAGGTTTGATATTATTGCTTCGTTTGGCAAATTATTTATTGACGAATTATGGAACGATTTCGCAAGTCACCACTTTGGTGGATGGAGCTGAAATTTATTTATGCCCTATGGCAAATCCTGAAGGAACTTATTATCAATCAAGTCCTGTAGGCAGTACGGTTGTCAACTCGCGCCGCGAAAATTTGAATGCGGTGGATTTAAATAGAAATTATCCCGACCCAAGAGCCGGTCAAAACCCAGATGGCAATGCCACGCAACCCGAAACACAAGCGTTTATTAATTATGCCAATACACATCATTTTAATATGTCAGCAAACTTTCACGGTGGCGCTGAATTGACAAATTATCCTTGGGATACTTGGGTCACAACAGGCAATCCAAACGCTGATGCTGCATGGTGGACAAGAGTTTGTACAAATTATGTAACATCGGCTCGTTTGGTTACCCCTACTTATATGTCGAGCACAATTGCAAGCGGCGTGACGGAAGGCGGTGATTGGTACGTGATAACCGGTGGCAGACAAGATTATATGAATTTCTTTAAACAGTGTAGGGAACAGACCATTGAACTAGATAATACCAAAACCACTCAGACGCAAAATCTCAATCAAAAATGGAATGAAAACTATGTTTCTTTGCTCAATTATATGCAGGAATGTCTTTATGGCATACGCGGAGTGATAACAGATTCATGCAGCGGACTGCCCATCCATGCAAAGGTTTTTGCCAATGGATATGACCAAGCCAATGATAGTTCGCATGTTTATTCCGCTTTACCTGTTGGCAACTATCATAAATATGTGAATACCGGCACTTACAGCCTCACTTATTCTGCTCTGGGATATACTTCAAAAACCATTACCGGTATTGCAGTTACCAATGGAACAGCTTCGGTTCGCAACATTCAGTTAGCCCCTGCCACTAGTCCTGATGCACAGTTTACAGGGATTGTCATTGATAACTGCTCAGGTATAGTACAATTTACCAATACTTCTGCGGCATCCACAAACTTCACGTGGTATTTTGGTGACGGTGGCACCTCCACAGAAACAAATCCTACCCATACATATTTAACAAACGGAACCTATACCGTAAAACTTTACGCAACAAACTGCAAAGGAACAGATTCTTTGGTTAGAACTAACTATTTTGTGATTAATGCTGTTGCGGCTCCAACAGTAACGAATGCCTCACGTTGCGGAAGCGGCGTGCTCAGTTTAAGCGCAAGCGGAACTGGAACCATCAACTGGTATGATGCCCCCATCAATGGAAATTTAGTTTATACAGGCACCAATTATACTACACCAATTCTATCGTCCACCACCACATATTATGCTGTGAATTCAACCATTTCTCCCAATGAATATGTTGGTAAACCTGACTCTATTGGCGGCGGCATGAATTATAATACTATTACCAATTATTTATTATTTGATTGCACCACGGCTGTCAATCTAAAATCCGTTCGGGTGTATGCCAGTGTTGCAGGCAATCGCACTATTACTTTGAATTCCAGCTCAAATGCAGTATTAGCCACAACTACTGTGAATATTCCCATTGGAGATAGTAGAGTTACTTTGAATTTTGCCGTTCCTGTTGGAACGGGCATGTCGTTGCGTTGCACCACTACAAATCCCAATTTGTATAGAAGTTCAGGAGGAATCACCTATCCTTATACATTAGCCGGAAAAATATCCATCACAAGTACTAACGCTGGAAACACACGCTACTATTTCTTTTATGATTGGGAAATTGAAACCCCTGGTGGTTGCGCCAGTGCTCGCATTCCTGTTGTGGCAACTATTTATGCGCAACCCGTAGCAGCATTCACCGCTGTGGTTTCAAGCGGCTTAGTTACCTTTACGAACACATCCACCAATGGCACGACCTATCATTGGAATTTTGGCGATAGCGGCACAAGCACTTCACAAAATCCAACA
>CAIOJS010000408.1 GCA_903858655.1 uncultured bacterium
ATACCGGAAGTGGCTCCGGTGATTAAACATGTTTTATCGTTAATCTTCCACATACATTTACTAGTTAAGGATACCTAATTATGAGATTTACTTTGGATAAAAACTTCAAAAGAATCAAATTATTTTGTATCTTTTTTAAATATTATTGCGCAGGCAACCAAATTATATTTATTTTTGTCTTTCATAAACTGATTATGTTTATTAATATAAAAATTATATACCATGAAAAAACAATTATTATTAGCATTTGCAGCTGTCTTATTCATAACGGCTGTTAACGCACAAACCACTTTGAAAGCAGATAAACGTTTGTATGACGTTTTTAGTGCGGATTACATTGCCCAACTCGAAAGTTCGAACTCGGCGCTCATCGCTTACTACAACTATTATCTAGACAATTCGTACTATACGGTAAATTTGAAAACAGCCGAAAAACTTGTAACAGGTGAAGACATACATTTGGTGACATTTGGCGAAGAATCCAAACAACCTGTACAATATTTTAGTGAGAAGACGTATGCAAAAGAAAAATTCAATGCATTGAAATATAACTTCAAACTAAGTTCCGAGAATTTTGTTACATATTTATGGAAAGAAGCAGGAGTTGCCATCGTTTTCAAGCCACTTTCTCACATCTCCGCTGAATATAAAACATTCATGCGCCTACAAAAATAAATGTATTTCACATTTATACCTTTATATATATGAAAAAGATACTTCTCTTTTCTTTATTCCTAGTGATGGCCTTCGTGGTTAAATCGCAAACGTTTTTGATTAGCACCCAAGGAACAGTTGACACTTGTTCAGGTGATTTTTATGATAGCGGAAGCGGTGGAAATTATGCCGACAACGAAAACTATGTCATGACATTTCATTCGCCTAATATTGTAAACACTCACACCAAAATGAGCTTCAACTCTTTTGACGTGGAACCCGGTGATACTTTAATCGTATATGACGGTTCCACCATCGCAGCCCCAGTAATCGGTAAATACAACAATAACAATCCTCCCCCGTCATTCGTGAAAGGTTCCATATCAAATTTGACCGGTGATCTAACATTCCAATTCAAATCCAATGCATCATTGAACACCGCCGGGTGGTTTGCTTCTCTTGCTTGTATCCCTCAATGTCAAGATGTTTTAGCCACACTCAATCCCACGCTCACCCTTCCTCATCCCAATGATAGTAATTATATTGACATTTGCATCGGCAATACTATCCAATTCGCTGCAAGAGGAAGTGGCATATATGCTTTTCCTCAAGACAACATTTTATATGACCAAGACAGTACAACAACTACCTATGTATGGGATTTTGGCGATGGCACAACAGCCACAGGTCAATTTGTAACCAAAACTTACACTGCCGTAAGAGGCTACGATGTTGCCTTATCAATCACAGACGTTCGCGGATGCGTCAACTCTAATTATTTAGGATGCAGAGTTCGTATTTCAAAGAGTCCATTTACAGTTGTGCATCCTTTGCCCGATATGTGTTCGAGTACGGACACCTCTTTCATAACTATCGGTTACAATTCCGGTTCAGTTTTCGTTGTCGAACCTGTCAATTCTCATCAATCAGCAAGTCAAAGATTTGACAGTACTACGTTTATTCCCGACGGAAACCTCTGCTCTGTTCAATGTTATAATACTTTTGTAAGCTTCGCTGCATTTGCTCCCGGCACGCAGATTTCGAGTGCCAGCGATGTGTTGTCGGTTTGTGTAAACATGGAACATTCCTTTGCCGGTGACTTGGGGTTTACGATAATATGCCCCAACGGTCAAAGTGTACAGATGGACCCCAATACTCACTCAGGTGGTGCTTATTTAGGAGTGCCTTTGGATAATGCCCCGTATGATAATTCTACGTATCCATGCGATGCGGCTTATAACGCAGTAGGTCCGCAAGGTTGGACATACTGTTGGTCTGAAATCTATCCTCAACACGGCACTTTTGACTACTTATCGTCTAACTCTTTAGGCACGATGGATTCTACCAATACGATAACGCATACAAACTACATTACACCGAATAATTCCTTTTCAGGATTGATTGGTTGCCCCTTGAACGGAACTTGGAATATACAAATATGCGATGACTACACATCTGACAACGGCTACATCTTCTGGTGGGAACTCAATTTAGATCCATCATTATTGCCAACAGGTTGGGGCTATTCTGTTCCTATAGACACTGTTTATTGGACTGGCTCATTCTTTTCTATCGTAAACGATAGTACCATCCGCATCATACCCGATTCAGGTGGAGTTTATCAATACACGGTCACAGTGGTAGATGCATTTGGTTGCTCCTATGACACTACACTTAACATTCAAGTGGTTCAAACTCCTGATTTTTCATTGGGGCATGACACTACGTTGTGTGGAAATAATATCAATTATACATTGGATCCCGGTCCTGCTAGCTCCTTCAATTGGTCAACAGGTAGTTCTCTACAAACACAACCTGTCACTTCAACCGGATTCTACTGGGTTACAGTCACCAACTCGAATATTGCGAACACACTACATTGTTCCAATACAGATACAGTCTTTATAAAAGTTCTAGCCTTGCCCGCGCAGCCGGACCTAGGTCCGGACCAATGCAGTACAGTCCCAGTCACTCTTGATTGTAATGTGCCCGGCTTCCTATATGAGTGGAGCACCTTTGCTACCACTCAGTCCATCACCGCACCAGTAACAGGAATGTATTCTGTAACAATTGCCGAAGAATTTGGGTTCAACTGTAACGTTTCAGATAGCGTGCACATCACCGTTATACCTGTGCCTACTATCGAAATAGGCTCCGACACTGCCATGTGCAGCTATAATATAATGCGAATGCATGTGAGCGATGCCAACAACTTCTTGGATCAATACAACTATTCCTACCTTTGGACCACAGACCCAATTTCTGCCGTAAACGGACAAACCACTCGCGAGATTTTGTTCGGATGCGTTGATGTAGGTAAAACCTATACTGTCAATGTAGCGGTGACCGGATGTACAACAGTAACGGATATGCGCAAAGTGGAATCGAAGAACTGCGCATTGACGCTTTATAATGTCATAACACCCAATGCTGATGGCATAAACGATGTATTTAAGATTGATGGTATCGAGGATTTCCCCAACTCCAATCTGAAAGTTTACAACCGATGGGGCAAGAAAATCTATGAGTCCGACGATTATAACGGAAACAACAATGCTTGGAATGGAGGTAAAGAAGCCGCAGGTGTTTACTACTATGTTCTAACCGTAAACTACGGTGACCATGGCGATTGCGTTGATGTTAAAAACTTCTCAGGCACAATTACCCTCATACGATAAATGATTGAAATTAAAGGAAGACCATCCATTGAACTATGGATGGTCTTTTTTTTTATATTGCGATAATATGGAATGGAAATAGGGTTATTTATTTTTATAATACTAATAATTAGACTTATATAATTGATAATTGTTGATGGAATAGTAACGGTCGCTTTCGGATGAGCGACGGTTGATTTCGGATGAGCAATAAATGCTTTCGGATGAGCAATAATCGCTTTCGGATGAGCAATAAATGCTTTCGGACGAGTAATAATCGCTTTCGGACGAGCAATAATCGCTTTCGGATGAGCAATAATCGCTTTCGGATGAGCAATAATCGCTTTCGGA